>JACDDZ010000002.1 GCA_013816695.1 Gemmatimonadaceae bacterium | reverse complement strand
TGCGGGATTGTCGTGCAGTTGGCCACCATTGCCGGCTTGGTGCCCACCCCCTTGAAACCGTTCCAGACAAGCGCGGGGATTGTGATGAGATCATACTTTCCCTCGCCGACGAAGATTTCCATCAGCTGTCCCTTGGTAGGACTCTCGGCACGATCGTCGTACAAAACAAGTTTGATGCGCCCCGTGGGCACGGCATAATTCAGCACCATTTCGCGATGCAGGTGCCACGCCTTGATCGCGCCCGGAAAAACCCAGGAAAAATAGATCTCGCCGAACTGCTGAAAATGAGGAGCGTCCGATCTGAGCATGTGCATGATCGCTCCGCGCTCATCCGGAATCTGTTTCAGCGGCGTGACTACTACTCCATCAATCATTCGCAGCTACCTTGACCAGGTTTTCCATGGGGCGCTGCCATTGTCCCAAAGCTCATTCAGTACGTTTTTGTCCCTGATGGTGTCCATGCATTGCCAGTAATCGCTCGAGCGGTAGGCCCAAAGCTCGCCATCGGCAGCGAGACGTTCCAGCGGGGCTTCTTCGAGCACTGTGTCGTCACCTTCAATGTAGTCGAACACCCCCGGTTCGAAGACAAAGAAACCGCCGTTAATCCATCCTTCAGTGGTCTGCGGTTTCTCCTTGAATTCGACGACTTTGTCTCCATCAAACCCAAGGGCGCCGAATCTCGCGGCAGGGCGCACAGCGGTGACTGTCGCAAGCCGTCCGTGGGATTTGTGAAACGCCAGGAGCGCAGGAATGTCTATGCTTGCGACTGCATCGCCATAGGTGAGCATGAAAGTTCCACCGTCGCGCAGGCGGGGCTCGAGACGCTTGAGACGACCGCCTGTTTTCGTTCTGTCGCCGGTATCCACGAGATGAACCCGCCAGTCTTCTCCGCGATGATCGTCGAACTCCGTCTTGCCTGAAGCCAGGTCCACAATCCCGTCGCGATTGCGCGAGTGAAAGTGGATGAAGTAGTCGCGAATTGCTTCGCCCTTATAGCCCAGGGCAAGCACGAACTCACCGAAACCCTGCGATGCATAGATGTTCAGCAGATGCCAGAGAATTGGCCGGCCGCCAATCTCAACCATCGGCTTCGGCTTGAGGTGAGTTTCTTCGGACAATCTTGTCCCGAGTCCCCCACAAAGAATTACTGTTTTCATTGCGATTCCCTTTTCGTTAAGCGCGTCATGCTGCGACTGCCTCGATGAGTTTCCCGGTGACGCGGGATACTTCGTCTGCTGTGAGATCGACGTGCAGCGGGAGCGTCAACAGTTCTTCATACAACCGCTCCGTAACAGGCAGGGATACTCCTGACGCCGCAAAAGCAGTGAGCAGGTGATTGGGCTTGTAGTGCAGCCCGGTTTCAATGCCGGATTCGTCGAGCACTTTCTGAACGCGGTCCCGCTGGCCGCCGAGGATCCGAACGGGCTGAATGTGCGGGACGACGGGACCCAGATTACTGTCGAACAGCGCGAGTCCAGTCACCCCTGTCAACGCCTCACGATACTGCTGCGCGAGAGCAACCCGGCGCGGCGCAAACTCGGTGTCGAGGCGTTTAAGCTGAACCCTGCCGATTGCGGCAAAAATGTTACTCATATGGTAGCGCCAGCCTGCGCCTGTAACATCGAATTCCCAGCTCCGCTCACCGCGATAGCGTGCCGCGGTATCGCGCTCCACGCCCAGCAGGCGAGCGTCTTCAACTATGCGCTGCACTTCCGGGTCTGAAGTAACGACCGCGCCACCTTCCCCGGTGGTGATGTTTTTAATTCCATCGAAGCTGAAGCAAAGCACATCCCCAACGCTGCCGATTTTCGCTCCGTCCCGGGTTCCGCCGAAGGAGTGTGCCGCATCCTCGATTACGCGAAGATTGTGTGAGCGTGCGAAATCATAGATTGCGTCAACATTAGGGAGAAAGCTCGCATAATGAATCGGCATTATCGCTCGCGTGCGCGGCGTAATCCTTCTGGCCGCATCCTCGAGATCGATGGTCGCAGTCTCGGCCAGGACTTCACACGCGATTGGAGTGGCCCCTGTGGCAGCGATTGCCTGAAAACATGAAACGAAAGTGAGCGATGGCACGATCACTTCGTCTCCGCGGCCAATGCCGCATCCCTGTACAGCGAGCTGCAGCGCGGCGGTTCCGGTTGCAACGCACGTCACCGATCGGCCGCCCCCGATATATGCCGCGATCTCGGACTCGAGCGCACGCGTTTCCTCACCCATTCCCAGATATTCTTTCTTCAGAACCTCTGCGACGGCAGCTTGTTCGCCGGGGCCCATTGCGCATTTCGAGAGTCGAACCTTCGACGCCTTATCGGCCATCGCTGCCCCCATTCCTGTTCCTTTCCGAGCTGAGTATTTCGTATTCGCCGATCTGACGAAGAGTCACCTCGTACATGTCATCTGTCTTGTCCTGATACGCGCGATACCAGTCGGCAACGAGACCGACCGCTTCGCGATAATCGAGTGTAGGTTGCCAACCAAGCTGTGAGCGCGCCTTTTCGCAGTTCAGTCGAAGCAGGTTTGCTTCGTGAAAGCTGCGGTCACCACCCAGCACACAGGAGTCGTCGACCGACTCGTACCCCCAATGAGTGCTCAGCTCTTTCAACAGTTCGAGGACTGTCTGGGTTTGATCATCCTTTGGGCCGAAGTTGAACGGCTCGCCGTGCACTTTTGCGTCGTGGCGGGCGGCCTGTCCGAGAAGGAGGTAACCGCTCAGAGGCTCCAAAACGTGCTGCCACGGCCTCGTTGCGTTCGGACTCCGGATGGAGACCTTCTGATTTTTTCCCCACGCCCGAACACTATCAGGGACAATTCGGTCGGTTGACCAGTCGCCACCGCCAATCACGTTGCCCGCCCTTCCGACAACCACGCGCGCAGGACCATCGGCAGGAAAAAAGGACCGTACGTAAGACCTGATGACGATCTCGGCTGCTGCCTTTGAGGCGCTATATACATCCTTTCCGCCGAGGATATCGGATTCACGATAACCCTGCTCCCACTCTACATTTTCGTAGCACTTATCACTCGTGATCATGACGGCGACCGAAGGAAGGCGTGTGCGCCGAAGAGCCTCGAGGACGTTCATACTGCCAATGGCGTTCGTCGTGACAGTCTCGACCGGATCAGTGTACGACGTGGAGACAATGGCCTGGGCAGCCAGATGGAAAATGAAATCTGGTTTTCCCTCCCCAACGATGTCCGCGAGTGCATCAAGGTCGCGCACATCCAGCCGGATATCGTTCAACTTCGAGGACAGACCCAGGTCTTCGAACATCGACGGGCTCGTTGGAATGCCCTTCGACACTCCGGTTACCTCCGCGCCAAGCTTGATCAACCAGCTCGCGAGCCAGGTTCCCTTGAAACCAGTGTGCCCGGTTACAAGTACGCGCCGTCCCGAGTAGGTGCTCTCGAAGCTATGAGACATTCTTAAGGAACACGTTGACTTGCTGTATCACTGACCGAGATCGCTTACAGCTGGGCCTACGGGACGATTGTGCCGAAGTGTCCAGACACGACGGGGCAAAACGAGCGCAACGACCAGCTTAATTTTTTGGCGACCCAATGGGAGTTGTCGCATGAGATGAAACGCTGCTCGATGGTTCCCCCGCATCAAATCGTTCATCGCTTCTCGATAATGAACCGCAGCAACAAAGCGACGGAATCCTGGTGTATTCCCGATTTCCTTGTTCTCACTCGCTTCCGAACACCACAGTTTTCGCTCTGTAACAGCAAGTGCGCGATGCTTGTCCGTCTCATTTGCGCCGTGCAGTCGGTAGCATGCAATCGGCTTCTGAACTGCGGCAATCTTCCAATGCAGTGAAAGTCGTACGACAAGGTCAAAGTCACCGCTCACGTGGTACCGCGGATCGCACGGATAGCTCAGAGACTCGAATGCAGTCCGGCGGACAACAAGCGTGAGCAGTCCCACGAAATAAGAGTCGAGCAGTTCATTGAGAACCCAGCCTGTGGGTATAGGCCTGGTGAACCCTGTCCATCGCTTGTTCTGGCGTTCGCTTACAACGATGTAATTGCCGCAGGCAACGCCCACTTCCAGATCATCGAAAAGCGGAAGCTGCAGAGCGAGTTTTTCCGGCAGCCACCAGTCATCGACATCGAGAAAGGCAAAAAAGTCGCCGGAGGCCTTTTCGATCGCATAATTTCGCGCCTCGTACAAAACCGTGTGCTTAGGCGCATGGAAATATTTAAGTCGCGCGTCGGTATAGTTCTTGAATATTTCCGCGCTGCCATCAGTTGACTGATTGTCCCAGAATATCAGTTCCCAATCCTGGAACGTCTGCGCCAATACGCTGTCAATTGCTTCGCGAAGATATTTTTCGCCATTGTAGCAATTGATAATGACGCTGAAAACAGGGCGCCGATTCACGACGCAAGCAACCGTTGCCAACGCGGCAACGCCGGATCCAGAAAGAATAGATTCTTGCGCTGGCTTTGCTGCGCGACGTCGGAGGCGATAGATGCTAATGCTTCTGCCAACTGACGGGGGTCGCTCACAAAATGCACACCCGGCATCTCACGCAACGGGCTGAGATTCAACTCGGTTTCGTCAAGCATGACTACCACTGGGAGTCCCGCCACGTATGCATCGACCGCAGCCGACGTCCAGTTAGCTGAAAATGCGATATCGTAGGAGCGAAGTATTTGGTCGAGCGGTTCATTCCGAATATGCAGATCAAACGCGGAGTACTCGGTCAGGTTCACCTGACAGCTCGGATGTGGCTTGACCGCATAAGAATACGACACTGGCAACAGAGGCGCGGTATCGGCAACCACCTTCAGCAATTTCTCTGTCGCGCTCGGGACATAATCACCAAGAATCAGAATTTTTCGTGAACCTCCCTCCATTCCAGAATCCATTCCCCGCGAATACTTGAGGTGATTGTACCGAAGCGCCTCAACAGTCACGAGCCGCTCGTCGGGGTATCCCATGCGTCGATACGCTTCCATAACCGCCGCTCCGTTCAATGCAGTCCGGTCGGGCTGCGGAAGAGAAAACCTGTTTGCGCCGGAAAGGCTCCGTGAGTCATGAAAATAGCGGAGATCCCAGAATCGGACCGTCGCGTGCACAACTGCTGTTAGCACTCCGTGTTTGTGACGCCGCCATGACTGAATGAATGCCCGCTCCCACGCGTGATTCTCGCACAGGTAGAATCCATTCTTCTGCGTTGGCAGAGAGCGAACTGCTTCATCAAGCAGTTCCCTGGAAAGCAGTGCGCGCACACAATCCACCCCATGGAGGGATTCGTACCAGTCATGGCGCATCAAAGGCCAGAGCGAAACGCGCGATCCACGCGGACGGAACGCGCCTGACACGCGTTGCAGCTTGCGCGCTGCAGCAAGCAGTTTGACCCAATTAATCAGCACTCGGATAATGACCGTGGCTGACAGGAAAGAGTCGACGAAACCATGCCGCCCTTCGGTAACTCCATTGGCGTTAATCTTCGATGCCAACTCTTTTGCGAGCGTTGGGCCGGAGATAGCTGGGTGCGGGGGGTAATGTTCCAACCAATTCCCCTTTAGGTTCATTTTCGGAAGTAGCTCCGGAAGCCGGCCCCAATACCGACTCTTGAACTTCCCGCGCTCGCCTTCTTTGACGTCGATGTTGAAAAAGTAGGAACAGAACAAAACCGTGTCAGCTCCGCCAAACCATCCCGGGAATGCCGCCTTTCGAAAGGGCCAGCGCTCCCACACGTGCAGAGTGAGGTGCACCAACCCCCGCGCAACCGGCGGCAATGACCGATAAATGCGACGCTTCCCCCATCTTGATGAGGCGGGTGGCGTAAGCCGCTGCCAACTGAAATCCATTCTTAGGGCCTCGCATAGCCCGGAAATAGATTCGCACACAGAACTGTTGGAGCTTACGAGCACTACCTTCACCGGGCGCATTGCGGTCAGAATCTCTTCGACTGCGAGCAAGCGGACAGCATCGACGATCGCTGGCGATTTCCACGGACTCTTTTCGACAAGGAGAGTGAGCCACCAGTAACTCAGGTCCGGATAGATCGCCAAATGCTCAACAACGCTAATTCCATCGACTCGAAACTCCCCAAGGTCATGAATCCACTCCGCGTACCGCGACCGCAGTCGCTCGGCATTTTTTTCTACGTAACGGAAGAGAGATCTGACCTCGCCGCTCTCCTGATATCCGTTCCACGTGTATGTAATTCCACCAGAGGGAGCCACGGTCTCACCTGAATCCCAAATTGTGAGCACCGATATCTGTTCAGTCTCAGCCAGGAGGAATTCCAGGGATTTCATTGATGTCGAGTCCGTCGATAGCCGCCCGACCCATGGCTAACACGGCTTCTTCTGCACTTCCCCCGATGTGGGGGGTGGCAAGAAAATTTGGAAGCGAAAGCAGTTCCATATCGAGGGGCGGCTCGACTTCGAACACATCGAACGCCGCCCCCGCCAGATCCCCCTGACGAAGCATTTCCTTCATCACCCTTTCATCTACGAGTCCGCCGCGAGCAAGGTTTAAAAGGATCGCACCCTTTTTCATTCGCGCAAGACGGGATGGATCCAACATTCGCCGTGTGCTCGCATCGAGTGGAACGTGGAGCGTGACGATGTCCGACATTTCAAGAAGTGCGTCCAATCCTGCCTTTTCGACGTTGTGGACCCCATAAAACTCAGGCTGGTCCACGATGTCATACGCGAGTACTCGGCACCCAAAAGGCTTCAGAAGGAGAACAAGATCACGTCCGACATTTCCGCAACCAATAATGCCAACAGTTCGGCCTGACAAATGGCCTCCGACCCGCTGGCGCCAGGATCCGGCCATTACCTCGCGACTAGTGGCCGGAACATGACGGAGCATCGCAATCGCAAATGAAATGACCAGTTCCGCGACTGATCGCCGGTTCACACCTGCCGTCCAACCAAGACGCTTGCCGAACCGATTCATGGCCGCGAGATCAATCATATCAAGGCCGACCCCGTACTTGCTTATTACGGTTAACTCGGGAAGGCGTGCAAGCACGTCGGCATCGATCTTTTCGAGTGCAGTGATAGCCTTATCGTGCCCTTTGAGAAACTCGACGAGCGCGTCACCTGAGAGTTGTACGCCCCTGTCGTTAAAAGTTGCGGCCGGATAACGCTCGAGAAGTTCGCTGCGAAGTATCGGATGACTGGAAAACGACCTTGAGCAGACCGCAACATTGCCTGTTCGGATCATTTATCGCGGGTAGCGGCGAGGTTCAAGCCGAGGATCCGTCCTGAGATTTTCCTGTCTTCGATCATGGTTATAACCATGATCGGCGGTCTTCCAGGTACTGCCGACAAATCTCCCTAAAGCGCGCATCATTAGGATAGCGCACCAGTCCGATACGTGCGTGGTCATCCGGTAATATGAGCGTCAGAGTGTCGTTCGAATTTTTCTTGTCTTTCGCGATCGCCTGCATGAACGCGTCAAGGCCGACCGGCTCGCGTTCGAATCCGGAAAAGTTAGCTCGAAGCACCGGGTGCATTCGCCGGTAATGGGCAATGTCCATCCTCCCGATTGTGACAGCAACATGATTTGCCATGTCGGCACCGATGCTGATTGCAATGCCATGCGGAATCCGAAAATCGGTCGCAGATTCCAGTGCGTGCCCAAATGTATGCCCGTAATTCATCACGTTGCGCGGACCCTGATCGAACTCATCCTGCTCAATGAGATTCCGTTTGATCTCGAGTGATCGTCGGATATAATGCGTCAACACCGTCGGCTCTCCCAGCCTCGGATAGTCGGCCGCAATCCTGTCGAAAGCATCCGGACCATCGATCGCATGAACTTTGAGCATCTCACCGTACCCTGACCGCACATCCACCTCATTCAGTGTTTCGCGCATCGCAGGATCAATGATTACCCTCCGTGGTGGAGTAAAAGTCCCAACGATGTTCTTTGCCCGGCCGACGTTGATCGAGCTCTTCGAGCCAATACACGAATCGGCCTGGGCCAGCAATGTGGTAGGATAGAACCACCACGGAATTCCTCGCAGAACCGTCGCCGCCAGAAAGCAAACGATGTCCTGGGTTATCCCCCCCCCGATCGCAATCAGTACTTGGCCCCGGCGCACACCCTGCGACACGAGGTGCTCTACATACTCGGGGAATCGTTCCAGGGATTTGTTGGCCTCGGTAGCCTCGATCACCATTACAGACGATGACTCAACTACATGATGCAGGTCCTTCGCGTAAAGTCTCGCCACGTTTGCATCAACGAAGAAGTGTGACTTTGCCGGTACCGTCCCTGCAATTCGCGAAATGGCGCCGCGAGCGAACTCGACTTCGTAGGGTCCAGTGTGCGACTGGACGACGAAGCGATCAGACGCGGGTGTATCCACCGTCGATTGCAATGTTCTGCGCTGAGATGAACGTGTTTTCGGGTCCGGCCAGCCATACCACAAGCGCTGCGACTTCCTCCGGACGGCCGAGCCTGCGCATGGGAACACGAGTCAGGACTTCGGCGATGCCGTCCTCACCCAGCACCTGACGGGTCAGGTCCGTTTCGATAACGCCGGGAGCGACGCAGTTCGCGAGAATTCCATCCGCGGCAACTTCGGCCGCCAGCGCGACTGTCATCCCATCGAGTGCGAACTTGCTCGCCGAGTATGATGCACGCTGTTCCCGGCCCACGAGTCCGAAGATCGAGGTAATACTGACAATACGTCCCCACTTCTGTTTTCGCATGTGGGATAAAACCGAACGCGAGAGCAGGAACGCGGCGCGCACGTTCACTTCCTGCACCCTGTCAAAATCCTCTGACGCAATCTCAGCGAATGGTGCGATCCTGTTTATTCCTGCATTATTGACCAGAATGTCAATCTTGAGTGTCTCGACATCTGCTGCGAATCCTTCCGTTGCGGACCGGTCCGCGAAATCCACGATACGCAGCTCGCAGCCGGCAGGCACTTCTGCCTGCTTTGTCCCCGTTGCAATGACGACGGCACCCTGCGCCACCAGGCGCTCAACGACAGCACGACCAATACCGCGGGTTCCGCCCGTTACCAGAGCGCGACGTCCGGCAAGCGCAAGGCTCAATCTGGTTCCACCGCGCAAAAGTTCAGAAGAAATGCCCCAACGAGATGGTCGAGAATCATGTGAACATCCTCTGCGGGACCATACTCTCCAACATTCGTTGGCGCATGGACAACCAGGTTGGAGATCTTCCCAAGCTCACCTCCGCTAAAGCCTGTCAAGCCCACGGTCGTTGCGCCATTCGAGTTTGCGTACCGAACTGCGTCGACAATGTTCTGTGAGTTGCCGGAAGCGGAGATCGCGACCACGACATCGCCCGGTAACATCTGCACTTGCAGCTGGCGGATGAATATCTCCGAGTACCCGTAGTCATTCGCGAGTGCGGTCATAACTGCCGAGTTGTCACAGAGGCTTACAGCACGGAGTGGCTTGTGCCAGGTGCGCGTTCCGATCCCCAGATCATTGGCGAAGTGACTGGCAGTGGAAGCACTGCCTCCATTGCCAATGAAATAAACGCGAGCTCCACGCTCCCGTGCGTCAACGAGAGCCTCGATGAACTTCCCAATCGACTTGGTGTCCATTTGCGCTAGCACCCGAGTCAGGTATCCCAGGTATCCGGCCGCAAATTCCGCCGGGTCAGATGATTTCTTGTAAAGTGCCACAATTTCGTTCACGCTTTTTTCCCTGCGATCCTATCGGTGAGTCCAAATTGTTCGCGCCATTCGGGATCAGCGCAGTAAATCCTGTAAACGAGCTGCATTGTCTTAAGCGCTTCAGCGGAGGACCCGGCCGTGATCGGCTTGTCGTCGAGGACTGAAGCCGCAAAATCGTATACCTCATCCCGCCAGGAGTGATCCTCGTTGTAGCGAGTCATCACCTCACGCGGGTCTCCCCCGTCGTTCTCTGCGGAGTACACTATAGTAATCGTCTCTGCGCCGTAACTACGCGTACTCGAGAGGATTCCTCCGAGGAGGATCGCCCCCTGCTCCAGCGTAATGTCCAGCTGAAAGCGGTGCCTCCATTGGGTCGCTGAGGAATGCAGCATTCCAACGATGCCGTCCGCCGTACGCATCAGGGCGTAAGCATTGTCCTCGATATCATGATGCCAATAGTCGTTGGAAATGAAACTATGGATATCGGTGAACTCGCCGGCGAACAGACGCATCATGTCTACCATGTGAATGCCCTGGTCAAGGAGAATGCCCCCTCCCGCGAGCTCTCGCTGCGTGCGCCAATCCTTGTCGTTCCCGAACCTGATGATCTTTGATTTTCCGTAGACGCCGCGAAGGTTCAGCACCCCACCGAGCTCGCCGCTCTTGATCACACGAAGAGCGTCGCGAACCGAATCATGGTACCGGTGGTTGAAGCCGAACATCAGCTTTTGCCCAGGACACCTCTTTTCGACTGCTATCACCCGTTCGATATCCCCGAGGTCACGGCCAGGCGGCTTCTCGCAAAACACGTGAAGCCCTGCCTCCAGACCGGCTACAGTCACGACAGGAGCGAGGTAGTTCGGAAGGCAGACAAAAAGTACATCGAGTTCTTCTTCCAGCAGCTGGTCATAAGTCCCCCAGCAGCGAACCCCTTCGGAAGTCACAACGGGAACGGAAAAGCTCTGGTCGCAGACGGCAACCACATTCAGTTGAGGATGCTCAGTGCAGAACTGGTGACGAATTCGTCCCACGGTTCCGTATCCGGCAATTCCAACCTTCAAAACGTCGTCCACCTGCCTAGCTGACATTCAGCTCATCGTACCAGACGCGGGCGGCGGCCAGACCATCGCGCAGAATTGCACTGTCCGCGCGATACGACAAAAAGCGGAAGCCCGCGTTAGCGAGCAGCTGCAGGTAGTCGCGATCCCGGCCGACGGATCCCGCTGCGAGTCCATGGCCTTCAATTATGCGCACGCAATCCTTTACCACGCGTACAACTTCCGGATGCATCAAGTCGCCCGGCGCTCCAACCGACTGGGAAACGTCGTAGACACCTATGTAAACAAGATCGAGTCCCGGTACCGATGCAATTGCATCGAGATTCGCGATTCCTTCTGGGCCTTCCACGAGAACCCCGACAAACATTTCATCGTTGGCTCGCTGGAGCTTGGATTTGAGATCCGCATCCGAGAATCCGTGGTTGCGTGTAAACGGAGAGAGTCCGCGCTCGCCGGTCGGGGGGTACTTGGCAGCGCGGACAATTCGCTCCGCTTCCGCGGCCGTGGAAACGTGTGACACGAGAATGGCCTGCGCGCCAATTTCCAGGACGTGGAGAATTGTGGTATCGCTTGCCTCCCCAAGGCGTACTATTGGCGTGCATCCCTCAGCCTCAACACCATAGAGCTGGGCCTCGACCGTCTCGAATGTTGTGGGCCCATGCTCGAGATCTATGATCAAGAAGTCGAGGCCGGACTGAGCCATGACGTTTACGACCTGTGGCGACGACAGCATCGACCAAGATCCAAAAACGCGTTTGCCAGCTTTAAGAGCTGCTTTGATTTTATTTGTTTTCGTCATTCGCGATAAGGATTAGTATTTCGGCCGCGCGGCGCCGGAGTAATCCGGGAAATACTTGTCTTTCGCCATCGCAGCTTCGGCTTCCAGTCGATCAGGCTCGGTATCGACCGAAATGCTTCTGAACGGAGACCGGATCGCACGGACTTCGAGACCATGCTCGATCGCGCGGAGGAGCTCCACCGATTCAGCGATCTCCAGCGGAGTCATTTCCATGGTCTGAAATTCGATAAGGAATTTCTTGCGGAACGGCATAATTGCAACCTGCTTGAGTCTCGGCCCGATCTCCTCACGTGTGCGCGAGGGAATTGGACTTCGAGACATGAACAGGATGCGATCTTTTTGGTCGGCAACGACTTTGACTTCATTGACGTCATTCCACTCAGCCTCGTTTGCCTCAGAGACCAGTGTTCCGAGTTGCAGCGTCGGATCGTCGAGCAAAGGCTTGATTGCCAACTGAATCATGCCCGGGTCGACAAGCGGCTCATCACCCTGCACAACAACAATAATGTCGTCATCGGCGAGCGACTGTGCCTTGCAAGCTTCGGCCACACGAAGTCCAGGACGAGGAATGTCAGGCGGCGTCATGTACACATTTCCGCCAAAGGATTCCACCGCATCCCTGATCACGTCATCACACGTTGCAACGAATACCTCGTCAACCCCCTTTGCCAGCGCACAGCGATGATAAACGTGTTCCACCATTGGCATGCCAAGTATTTTCGCCATGGGTTTGCCCGGAAAACGACTGGCGCCCATGCGCGCAGGTATTCCGACTACGACTCTCATTGATTCCTTTTGCTAAAAAACTGGTTGGTGATTTCCCCAAGTCCTCCAATTCGAGCCGTGTAAACATCGCCGTCACTCAGGAATCGCATGCCCACCGTATCCGGGGGATTGCCTGTCAGGACCACATCCCATGGCTCAAGCGTCATCCACTTGGAGACTTCTACAAGAATGCGAGGCCACTGCCAGAATTGCTGGCTGGATCGCGCGCTGCGGATGACTTCGCCGTTTTGCACAGCTTCGATCAGGCAATTGCTGGAATCAAACTCGGTATCGATCCAGGGACCAATCGGGCAGAAGGAATCGGCGCATTTCGAGCGCGCGAGGTGGTGATCGCGGCCCTCAACATTTTCCGTTGTAACATCGTTTCCAACAGTAAAGCCAAGCACGGCAGCGACTGCCTCTTCATGCGACGCATTCTTCAGCCGCGACTTAATTACTACTCCCAACTCTGCTTCCCCCCACCACGGGAGATCCGGAAAAGGATTCACTACCGGAGTCCCTGGGGCGCACACACTCGATCCCGGTTTCACAAAGATCATCGGTTCGAGCATCGTGGGGGAAAACCCTTCGATGCCTACATAGTTGATTGCAATCGCGACGACTTTTGCCGGTCGGCAAGGTTCGAGCAAGGTGACTGAGTCGAGCATCGCCACCTTTTGCCCGCGCCTGGGGTCGACAAGTGGGTCACCGTCAAGCTCCCAGACCATGCCGTCCTCAATGCAGCCGAACTTTGCGCTCGGCTGTGTTTCGTAACGAACGATCTTCATTTATAGAAACCGGAACGCAGCTATGCCTTCCTTAAAACGCAGCGCATGTGGCTGCTGGCCTTGCAAGCAATGAGGACGTGTTGGAGAACTCCCTTCTCATGGTCGTCAAACTCTGCGACCGCCTTTAGCCCCTCGTCCTCGACGTGGTCCTTTGACACCGTAACCATGTCTACGTCGAGCGCACCAGGGGTCTGGATGTCGACAACCGCGAACCCGTTCCTGAGCGCAAAATGCGAGATATTCACCGTGCTGAAAGCGTTCAGGTGCATTGGCGGAAAAATGCTGTGCGCGAGCAGTCGGAATGAGTTGTAGTGCGAGGCGATCATTTCAAGGCCATTTGCGTTTGGCGTGGTAAAGATCATCACCCCGTCCGGCTTGAGGAGCGCACGCGCGTCAACCATGAACTGCGTCGGATCGAACAGGTGCTCGATGAGCTCAAAGTGGAGCACAATGTCGTACGCATCACGTTGCTCCTTTGCGAACGCCTCCACCGAGCTGCTGACAAGATTAACTCCCTTTCCCTGGCCGAGGGCGATCGCGTTCGCATCGATGTCGATGCCCGTATACTCGGAAATTCTAATAGACGAGGAAGCCTCGGCATCGACGGCTGAGCGCAGCTTTTGAAGAAAGGACCCTGACCCACATCCGATCTCGAGCACCCGCAGGTTCATCGGGTCCTTCGCCTGCTTCAGGTATTCTATAGTAGTGCGAACCCTGTGGTCATTGATGAAATCCGCCGGCGCCTGGGCTCTAGCCCGGTATATACGGTCCATCATCTTGTTGCACTCGCAGTTGTTGTAATAATCTTCGAGCGCGTTGAGTCCGGGAGCGGGATTCACGAATGGGCTCGCGCACAGATCGCACCGCGATATTCCGTAGGCGCCGTGAAATTTCTCCAGCTCGACCGATTTCGCCGATCCGCAATACGGACAGGGCCGCGTGGAGAATGAATCGTGGTGGCGGGCATGTATCTCCAGCGCGTCCTCGATTCGCTGCCGGAACATTTGCCCTGCTTCCTCGACGGTGCGATTCTGTGCAAACCGTGCGTACGGAAAACCTTTTATCTGCCCCATCACTCAGTGGATTTGATTTGATTTTGAAACTTCGCAGCTCCGGCAAGAGCTTGCGCGACCCTGTTGACCAGGCCCGGGCCAGAGTCACAGTAGTTTACCTTGAACCGCTCGACAGCAGTAACCACCTCCATGCTATGCCACCAGCTGTCGACATCGTCCCATACTTTGGCAACCTGCCGTGCAGCGGACTCAGGTGATTCGTGGAAAATTCCAGCGCGCTGCAACTCCTTAAAGAAAGGAATCGCCGAGGCTTTAATTTCCCAATGCTCCGGATTCCAGAAAATTACCGTAGGAACATTCATGGAAAGCGATTCCAAAAATGTCGTTGCATTATATGTGCAAACGCAGATCCGGCTCTGACAGATCGCTTCTCCAATTGGAACACTTCCATCATCGAGTGGGACACGCGGCATTCGATCCCGCCAGCGTTCCTGCTGATCCCATCCAAAATCCTGCGGAAACAGGCGCACTGTAAGCTGCTTGCTGATCGAGTCGGGAAGCGCCGCGATAAAGGCGCACTGATCATCGAAGTAGCCTAAATACTGACCTGCGACAAAAACGCTATACATCCAGTAGCTATATCTCGGAAGCGCACATGTCACCAACAGCAACCGCGGCTCTTCTCCGAGCCTGATGCCCGATCGCGGTCCAGCTTTTATCCGTCCAACAGGCGTTACCTTGGGCTCGCCTGGTGTCGTCCAGCCCCAGGTCAGATACCGATCACTGATGGCTATCTCATGGTCCTCATAGAACGACCACTTCCCGATACCATAGTGGCCGCCGTGCTGACCGATCACCAAACGCGACCCCGCCTCTACCTTTTCAGCTGCCCAGATTTTGAAGATTTCGTCAGAGCTGTACGAATTACTTGTGAAGATTACCCTGGGATGCTTCGGCCAGTCGAGATCAGGTTGTTCTACGACGAGTTGCCGATATCCTTCGATGTAAGCAGCGGGGATGTGATCCGGAATCACCCGGCGCACGAACTGCTCGAAACCTGAACTGGCTTCGCTCTTGATAGACCACGTTCGCTTCGCAGTGTCCACGGGAAAACGCTCAAGCGTGTGTGGCTCCCGTATCTGGGGTACTTGACCGAGACGCGCCTGCAATTTCAGCTGATCCGAACCCTGCATGTACGTGTTCAACAACAACGCATCGCTGTCCCGCACCAGCATACTTGCGATTCGAGCATACAACCGTGCCAGCTTTCGCCTCGCTTTGCGCACAACGGACTGCTTGCGCAGCACCGAGCTGTTCCGGGACTCTTGAGTTGAATCCAGCTCATGTGAATCATTGACCAATATCCGCGCGATCGCAGTCGAATCTTCCAACATCGCGGCGTATATCCGGTGATTCCAGGAGTCTTTGATGCAAAGAGCGTTGAACTCGGAGATGTCGTTTGGCGCGACTGCCGGCTTGGCGCTCTCCAGCACTATCGTCCCCGACAATTCGTACATCTGAACCGCGCTCTGAATGGACAACCACCTGTCCAGTAACACCTGCACAAAAGACCCCAGCCATGGACCAATAACGATTCGCCAATAGCGGGAATCGTGTTCAACGTTGTGAAGCCGGTTCAGTTCGAAGGTAAGATCCAGTAGAAGGCCCTCATAAACCTTCGCAGCGTATCGATAATCTCGGAACAACTTTTCCCGATCGTCCCAATGGTATGGCAGCAGCTCGGCGTCCATTTCTTTCCATTTCTCTCGCGCTGTGTACCGCCGGCACCACTCGCCAAGAAAAAGAACTGGCTGATCGAAACGCCACGTGTCTTCAAGAGCGGTTGTGATCAGAAACCGCTTCACCACACCGAGCGTCCACCGTCCATCACGAGATTTTGGCCATTCATGTACGCCGATGCGTCCGAACAGAGAAACTGTACCGCGCTTCTGTATTCATCGTGGCGAGCCATCCGTCCCGAAGGAATGCGGGAAACCAAATCGTTCACAAACTCGGCTGGCTGGTTATTGTGGACACCGCCCGGGGATAGTGCGTTCGCGCGCACGCCTTTGTCTGCCCAGTAGGTAGCGAGATACCGCGTCAACCCAATAAGCCCCGCCTTGATAACCGAATAGGTAACTGGCTTCACCGGTTGAGCATTCTCAGGTTTTCCTTCCACCCTGTACAAGCGCTGATCAGGTGAGATGACCGAAAGGTCAGACGCGATATTGAGGATTACACCACCACGCCCGTCAGCAGCCATCATCGATCCGAAAACCTGTCCGCAAAGAAATGCGCCCGTGAGGCCGACCGCGATTTCCAAGTTCCATTGTTCCAGCGTAAAATTTTCCAGGCGCGTCATCTCAACACTCGCAGACTCTGACTTCACTTTGGGATCTATTGCCGCGTTGTTGACGAGAATATCCACCCGCTTCTTTTCACGGCTGAGGACTGCCGCCACACCGTGCACATCCCCGGGCTGAGTGACGTTCATCACGCGGACGTCAATCGCGCCCCCATCGAACTCCGACGCCAGCGAATCGCGCGCCGCCATGAGCGCATCCTCGGCGACATCCGTAAGAACGACATTCGCGCCGCTCGCGAGAAGCGCTGCCGCGTGCTGGACGCCAAGCAAGCCGGCTGCGCCGGTAATCAGTGCGCGTTTGCCCGAAAGGTCGTAGGCAGGAAAGTTTTGTGTCACGATTATCCTGTCTGTCCGCCGTCAAGCTTCCAGATCGCGCCGGTTGAAAAGCCGGCCCGCGGGGAAGCCAGGAATGCGACGAGATCGGCAACCTCTTGAGGCTCACCGAATCGATTCAACGCCACTGTGCGTGCCAGCATTTGCATCACACCCTGGCTGTCTGCGGCCTGCTTTTCGTCCCACGTTGAGCCCTCAAACATTATGTTGCCCAGCGCCACGGCGTTGATGCGAATTCCCTGCGAGGCAAAAGAACTTGCCACACTCCGGACATACGAGTTCAGAGCTGCCTTGGCGGCGGAATACGTGGCGGGTGCTCCCGCAATCAAATCCGTCCCGCAAATCGATGAAATGCAAACTATTGCACCCCGGCTCCGCGCAAGCGCGTCTCGGGCTGCCTCAATCGTATTGGTGGCGCTCCAAAGGTTAGTCTCGAACATGCGCTGCCATTCGACAGGAGTTTCTTTTCCAGGAGCGACGGACTTCCCGCTCCCAACGTTGCAAACAAGTATGTCCAGACTTCCGAAAGACTTGAAGGTTTCCGCAACGACTCGCAATGCTTCTTCCGGTCGGGTGACATCTCCGGGGACAGCAATTGCCCCTGCGATCGCGCCAGCGAGAGCGTTCAACGGCCCGGTGGATCTCGCATTCACGGCAACGCGGCACCCTTCCCTGGCTAGTCTCTCTGCTATCGCTCGGCCAATGCCTCGCGACGCACCGGTGACCAACGCCGTTTTGCCCGCAAGCTCAAGCTCCACTTTCAGTCACCCAGTCGAATGTCATATCGCGATACATGCAAAGAACGGAATCGTGATTCTCGTCCGCAGCTCGCGCGGTTTGAAGAATGTAATTTCCGGAATATCCGGCCTTGGCCAGTGCACTAAACGCTCTCGGGAAATCGACGTCTCCCATGCCTAGCGGAACTGTAGTACCACCGCGTTTCCTGTCTTTTACGTGCACGTTGGCCACGCGATGGCCGTAGCTCGCCATCTCCTCGAATGGGTCGTAGCCGAGACTTGCGCTATTGCCCAGATCGTAGTTGATGCCAAATGCGTCTCGATCCAGCTTGGCGATGAAAGCTCCCAGCTGCGCCGGATCCATATCTGACTCGAACAGGACTTTCACGCCCGAGGTTTTGAGCGAATCGCACCTGGAGACAAGAAAATCGAGTAGATCCGCTTCCTGACTTCCAGAGTCCAGCTTCCCGTGATCTACAAGCGGCACCACCACGAAGGCAATTCCTGTCGAGGCGCATGCTCTTACTATCGCATCGAAGTCGGCCTGAAGTTCTTTTTTTGCAGGCATTTCCATTTTCCAGAAGGGGCGCTGCATAAAGCAATCGCCCGTCAGGGAAGGAATCAAAACCCGGTGTTGTGCGCTGAGCGCGGCGATCGTCGCCCTGCCCTCTACGGTCATGAGGGGATTCTCATACAAGCCCTCATAATCCAGCGTCCATTCCATCAAATGAAAACCGCTCTCATCCGCTGCCAGAAATTCCTCTCGCCAGGTTTCTACCGGAAAGGCCTGAATCCGGCCGTCCAAAAGAGGAGAAAATCGTCCCTGCATAAAGCCTATGCGGTCGGATGCACTCAAGTGGTGCTGCGACTCGGTTCTGCCAACGGTTTACGCGCACTTGATAGAAGCATGATCTCTTTCGAGAACCGGATCCACTTGTTCCTTGGTTTCAGGAAACCCGGCGCCAGGATGCGAGTCATTTCGGAGAACGGAACCAGCCATGACCGTGACCACAGAACGGGAAGCTGGCGAAACCGCTCTACCCTTACATCCTCGAAGCCGTGAATGAGATGAATATCCCTCAGCGATGCCTGCATAAATGGCGTTCGATGAGTGTAATCCTCGAAATACATCTTGTAGTTGAACTCCCAATCAGGGCACATCGTCAAAACGAGGCCGCCGGGCTTCAGGACGCGGAAGATTTCCATGACGAGCTTTTCCGGGTTGTGGAAATGCTCGATTACAGACTTTGAGTACACCACCTCAAACGCATCATCCGCGTAAGGCAGCCCTTCGATCTCAAGGTCGGCGATCTTTAGGCTCGCTTCAGGACAATATTTTTCAGCGGCTCTCGACCGGTCGACACCGTGACCTTCAGCGCCCGCCGAAATAAAACCGCGAAGGAACTCCCCACGGCCGCAGCCGACTTCAAGCAGTTTGACGCCGGCCGACATTTCATATCTGTCGAACAAATAGCGGGCGAGTTTATCCGGGTAAGCTGTGAGCGGCCTATCCCTTTCGTTATAAATGACGTCAACGTAATCGCGTGTCGCGGGCATCAGCTTTTCAGATTCTCCACTAGTTCGAGCAAGACCCCTTCCGGCCCACGACAATATGTGACGCGAACCGATCCGTCGGGGGACAGCTGCGGAGGCGCGATGAAGGCAACACCGGCGGCCGACAATCTCTCGTAATCATGCGTCAAGTCGTCTACTGTAAACGCAACATGAGTGAAACCGGTCGAATGCGGCGATCCCTTCCATTCATCCCTGTCGCCATGCGAATGAAACTTTAGGAGCTCTATGAGATTGCCGTCTGGCGCCGCGAGCTTAACGGTCGTTACGCGAACGTCCTTCAGGCCAAGGAATGCGTCCAGATGGTCGCCTTTTTCATCCATCTCGCGGACTACCCTGAACCCCAGCAAATCCCGCCAGAACGCAAGCGCTCGATCCAGGTTTGCCACGACTAATCCGGTGTGCCGGATTTCGGTAATCACTTGCGCGCTATCTCCTGCATCGCTTCGCCAAGTACTTCAACACCTTCAAGCAGCGCGTCATCAGTGATGGTCAGAGGAGGGCCAATCTTGATTGACTCCCGTCCGGTGTGCACAACAAGCAATCCCTTTTGCATGCACCGCTCGGCCACCCTGCTGGCAAAGGCTCCATCGGGCTTCCCCGATGCGGGGTCTTTGAACAAGACGGCAGCGATCAGACCATTGCCGAGGCAATCAGCGATCCGCCCTTCTGACCCGTCCTGCAAAGTACGAAGCTCCTGAAAGAGGAGATCACCCTTTCGGGCCGTTTCCGTTATGAGGTCAAGCCGCTCAATCTCCTGAATGACAGCAAGACCGGCAGCACAGACCAGCGGATTCGCGGAGTGGGTGCTGCTCATGTTTCCAACGTCCGGCAAATCCATTATTTCCGCGCGACCGAGAACGCCTGACAGTGGGACACCACCGCCCATTCCCTTCCCACATGCAATCAGATCGGGCGTGACCCCGTAGTGCTCAAACCCGAATGCGCGGCCCGTCCGCGCAAACCCAGCCTGCATTTCATCGAAGGCGAGCAGGATTCCATGCGCGCGGCAAATGGACTCAATGCTCCGGACAAAATCTTCGGGGTAAAAGACCGCGCCCCACCCCTGAAAAGTTTCCAGCATGAACCCAGCAACATCTTTTGAGAGATCCACGCCTGAGTCTGTTAGTTTCTGGAGCGATTTCTCGAGAAACGCCGCGCCACTCATGCCCTTGAGCGTCCAGGGATACGGAAATGGGATATGATGAATATCCGGGTCCTGATATCCGATCCATTCGCGCTGCTCGAGATTGCTGCTCATCATCTGCGCGCCCATCGTCCGTCCGTGCCAGTTGCCTTCTACGCAGATTATTCCCCGCCGCCGCTTTTTTATCCTTGACGCATTCATTCGCATGAGCTTCAAGGCTGCCTCAGTCGCCTCCGTTCCCGCGGAAAGCAGGAAGGCTTTTTCAAAAGGAGCGCCAGCAAACTCCACAAGCTTTTGGACATAGTGCGAACGCGTTTCATTTGGATACGCGTAGCATCCGTAAAGTGGGTTGCCCAGGGTCTCTTTCATTGCCGACGTAACCCGCTCGTTCGAATGTCCGACGTTCGCAACAAAGATCATTGAAGTAAAGTCGATCCACTTGTTGTCCGCACGATCATAAACATTGAAGTCGACGGCTCGTTCCCAAACGATCGGAAGCTGCCCGTGCATGGAACGCGACTCGTAAGCGTCGAGACGCTCGAGAACTTCACGGGTTCCAGGTGTCGGGATGGGAGTATGGATTGTCCGGTTCGACGTGCTAACCGCGGGAACCGGCAGCGGTTCACGGGAAAAATTGTAAGCTGCCATGATCAGCCGAAAACCAACTTCGCAATGGCTGTGGAGCTCGCGATATGCCACTCGAGAAGAGCAAAATCATCCTCAGTATCAACTTCAGTTGTAACTGGAGTTGTAAAGGCCATTACGCGATTTCCATGGAGTTTTCCTGATTTTCTAATGAATGCAGTAGAAAGCACATCCACATATCCATTGGGATAAAAGGTCGGAGGAAAAGTCTGCCGTGCGTTGTTTGACGAATCGAGATCTGAAGTATTTCCGCCGACAGTTTTCAAGTGGCCTTGCGGAGTAATCTCAAAGGTCTTGTAGGCCGACTCCGACATTTCCTGGACAGAGCGAAGTGCTGTAACATCGGCAGCATTTCGGAAGCTTCTTATTGCTTCATCCACGAGCTGCGGGTCCCGCAAAGGGGTAGTAGGTCGCATATGGACAATGAACTCCGGTTCATCACCATGTTCGGCGAACCAGTCCAACGCGTGTACGATGAAATCGTAGTCTGTCGAGCTGTCCCCCGAGATGCTGGCGGGCCTGAGAAACGGAGCCTCCGCACCCATGGTTATCGCGAGATCAGCATAGGCGCCAGAATCTGTCGAGACGATCGTTCGTGAAATCAGCTGCGATTGGCGGCAGGCCGCGATAGTCCACTCAATGAGCGGGCGTCCGCCGAGAAGCCTGATATTCTTGTCCGGCACGCCTTTCGATCCAGCGCGCGCCGGCACTAGCGCGACAACATCACCCATCCACTTGGACACGAAGTTTCTTCCGAACGGCCAGCTCTGCATCGCTGATTTCCTTCTTTCCGGAGCCGAGCAGCTCCGGAACTTTTCTCACGGATTCAACAAAGTTGCGCAGGGCCGCGGTCTCGATTGACGCGGCCTGATCGGATCCATACATGGCCCGATCCAGCGTGATGTGCCGCTCCAGGGATGTTGCACCAAGCGCAACGGCCGTTACGCAAACCTTTAGCAGCGAGCTTTCATGACCTGAATAGCCAACATCGCAGCCATACCTCTCACGCAACATCGGAATGCAGAGAAGGTTGGCGTCCTCCTCCTTCATGGGATATGTGCTGTTGGTATGTAATAGCTCGAACGGGCAATTCTCCTGGCGAAAAAAGTTCACGACTTCATCGAGCTCGTCGAGTGTTGCCATACCTGTTGAAATGAAGGTGCGCTTCTTATCGGAGGCAACTTCGCGCAGAAATGGTTTGTGACCGAGCATGGCGGACGCAACCTTATTGAAGGAGAGGTCGAACCCACGCAAAAACTTCTGCGCATCGGGGTCCCATGCTGACGCACCCCAGTCAATTCCGACCTCCTTGCAGAAACGATCAATCTCCTTGTATTGCTCCGCGCCGAACTCGAGACCCATTTTCTGGTCTCGCTGTGTCGTGCCAAACGGGCTGTCGCGGGGACTGTCTAGCAGTTCTTTCGAGTACACTTTTTCGACAGTTCGCTTCTGGAATTTCACCGCATCAAACCCTGCATCGGCGGCGGCGGAAATAAGTTGCTTCGCGATGTCCATGCTACCGTTGTGGTTAATGCCGACTTCAGCGATCAGATACAAGTTCATCAATTTCCTCACTGGAAAGTTTGTCGAGATCGAGCAGGAGCTCGAGAAATGCACGGACGAACCCGTCCCCGCCATTCTCCTTAAGCACAAGGCTGGCGATATCGAGAACCCTGGGATGCGAATCCGCCGGGGCCACAGAGAAACCAGCGCGCACCATCAGCGGCAGATCATTCAGGTCGTTCCCCAGATAAATGAGACCTTCAAAAGGAGCCTTGTTCGACGGAAAAGTCTTGCCGAGGTGTTCCGTCATGAATGTCAGCTTGTCACCGATGCCGTAGAAGCAATCCAGCTTCAGCTTTTTTGCGCGGGCAAGCACAACAGGATTTCCCTCTTTAGAGAGAATCATCATGCTTGCCTTCAGCTTGCCTTCGCGCTGAAAGCGCCGGACAAAATCGAATCCAAGGCCATCACGGCGGTCGCATTGGACAGTCTCGCGGCCGTCCTGGTCCACATAGACCTTGTTGTTAGTGAATACGCCGTCAAAGTCGAAGGCAACCGTATGAACGGATTCTCTGGATGGAAAGTCCTTCATCCGCCTCTCGCTGCCAGGGCACCAAGTACCCTCGACGTCTCGCCTTTCTCGACTATCCTGCCATGTTCGAGCCGGAAAAGGTGACTGCAGTGCTCAACGGTGCTGATTCGATGGGCGACGATAAGAATGGTTTTGCTACCCTCGAGTGCCCGCACAGCCGCGATGACTCCACGCTCGGTCGCTCCGTCCAGCGAACTCGTTGCTTCATCGAGCACCAGAACCGGGGGATCATGATAAAGAGCGCGCGCAATCCCGATCCGCTGCTGCTGCCCCCCAGACAACCGGATGCCTCTTTCACCGACGCGTGTCTCAACGCCCTCCGGAAGATCCGCGATGAACTCCGTCAGCTGTGCAGCGCCAAGCGCGCGATGCACGGCCTCATCGTCGATTTGCCCTTCCGGCAATCCAAAAGCCACGTTGCGCCGCAGCGTATCATCCGTGAGGTAGATACTTTGAGGAACGTAGCCAATCTGATCCTGCCATCCGCGAAGATTCGAGGCGATATCGACACCATCGACGCGAACAGCGCCGTGTTGGGGCGGGAGCAAGCCGAGGATTATGTCCACCAGCGTTGATTTACCGGCACCGCTTCCTCCAATGAATCCAACAGAAGTCCCGGACTCAATTGCAATGCTGACGTCGGAAAGCACCTCGCCCTCTGAGCCGGGATAAGTAAAACCAATTCCCTCGAGCGACAGCTGATGCTTGAATGGCAGCGGCGGACTCGAGCGCGGAGGTACGGCTCCCGAAAGGAGCTGAAATTCTGAGGCAAGACTGTCAACTACAGGTGACCAAAACCGAATCTGCTGCGAAGATGTAAGTACGCGATTCACCGAAGGCATCAGCCGGAACGCCGCGGCTGTGAAAAGTCCAAGGACCGGCAGGAACGCGGAAGCTGGCTTGCGCTGCCATACCATCACCAGCACGAGGGTCGCCAATCCAATTGCGGCCAACAGCTCCAGCCAAAGTCGAGGCAACGCTGACAGCGTCGCGTGAATCCAGCCGATTCGCGCGCTTCCATCGTTGTGAAACCGGTACTGCGCAAGAAAATCATCCTCCCTGCCCAGAAGCTTTACGTCCTTCGCGCCACCTAGCCCTTGCTGAAGGTGCTGGATTCGCATTCCTTCGTGAAGCTGCGCAGCGTCACCCCACCGCAGCAGATGTCGCTTTGTATATCGGCTGAATGCGCTTCCCGCCGCGCCCAAGGTGGTAACGACAAGAATTGAGCCGAGTGGCTCAAAGATCATTAGCAGGATCGTGATACCGAAAAGAACCAGAACCTCAGTCGTAAGTACGAGGCTTGAAGAGAATACTGCCGTAGCGCCGCTTGCCTGGCTCATCGTGTTCCGAATCAGCTGTGCGGTGTTGCGCTGCAGATGAAAAGTGTAAGGTTGACGCAAATAGCCCGCAAACAAACGTTGGGACAAATCCGCCTGGAGACCGAATACGAATCGCGCCTGCACCCAGGCGAGAAAGGCGAGAAACACCACCTTGATGCCGGTGACCGCAACCAGGATTGCCATCCCGTAAACGATCAATCGTTCGGGGTCTGGATTACCGAGAGCCCTGAGGAAAGGTGCAGTGAACGGATATTGCGTCGCGATGTCTCCCCGCGAGAGGAGAACGAGCAAGGGAATGACCAGCCCAACTCCTGCCATCTCGAGGATCATGCCGATGATCATCAAGAGTAGCAGAGTGAATATGCTCCGGCGATATTTCGCGCTTAAAAGGCTGGAAAGCTTGTTCACTCGAGTGTCCCGGCCGCCGCTGCCTGTTCTTGTATATGAGTCTCCATTGAGTCAACGTTGGAAATAACGATTGGGGGGGGATGAATGCGAGAAACAGCGCAAAATCCCGAGGGAAGTGGTTTTCTTGCAACATCCTGAAAGTGCCGGCAGCCTTAAGCAGGCGGCAGGAGCATACAATTCGCGATCGGAATGTTCCCGGCGGAACGACGCAAGATTCTACAAGCTCACCTTCCGACAAGTTTCGTCCTGCTCCTTACTTCGACGAGTGACGACAATTTGATACGGCGCAGCTGCAGCAGGCGCAAGTTCAGCCAACCTTCCAAGTCGCAGTCAAGACTTCTTACCGGATACGAGTTGAGTTGGCATTTCACTCGTGACTACCCAATGTTGTTCAGCCGTCTGCCACGGTGTCGCCATATTCGGTGCCCATAGCTGCTCATTGGATCTTGGGCAATGGATTTCGAATTTCATGCGCGAATAGAGTGGAATCGCTCCCATGCCGCCTGCGAGAAACTGAAAATAAAAATCACTGCCAAATACCAACACTACATCTTCCAGGAAACTGTTTGTGAAATCTTTAGAATAGAGGCAGTCGACACCTAAGCGATCGGCTATCTCTTTGACGTGCGCGCATCCTTTCGAGTCCGAAACAATCAAGATTTCGTGATCAGGAAATCCCGCCTTAAGCATCTGGTGTAAATGGGCAAAAGCGTCAATCGTGAGGTTCGCATGAGAACACCACTGCATGTTGTGGCGGCAATGCCAGGCTATGTACGGCCCGATCGGGTGAGAGGGCGGTGATTCTGCCTTCAGTTCATCATATGAAAGCAAAAAACGGGAAAGCAGATCGTCGGATGCCGTCGCAAGGAGCGAGTTAAGTGCGTTGAACGCCACCGAGTAAACCGAAATTCTGGAGCGAACCCAACCTTCGAATGGCACAAACGTGTTGGCTGCGTCTCTCCGCAAATAGGACTTTAAACCGCTGTAAGAAATGGCGGTTACCGTTCCCGAAACGCTTTTTAATACCGCGCGAGCCAAATGAATCTGATTGTCCAACAGCGCTTTTTGTGCTTTATCGTCAAGTACATCCCTCCAGTCCGCCCGACGCTCAGATGATACAATTACAAACTCGACCGGTGCGTGAAGTCCCAGCCACCGGGCAAACATCACCGTGAGAAAAAAGTCGCCGTAAGTCGGTGGGGAAGCGGCATAATCGTAAACCACGACTGATCGTTTAATCTGCGAGCGCATTGGAGCCTCGAAGATATGATTAATCTTCTCTATTTCGGCATGGAAGCCCTGGGTTCTACCTAGCTGTCCCAGTAAGCCTTTTCCACACAGAAATGCAAACATCCGGTTCTTTCGAATGGTGGGCAGGAGCTTAGGGCCCAACCCAAAAGGCAAGGCTTCAATCCGGTGTCTCAAACTGGTGCGCAGGGCTACTCGTTGACTCATTCGGCGGGCCCGTCCACGACGAGAGGGGCTGCCGCTTGTACGGTTAAATGCAATGCTCTGTCCTCATATCAAGTTTCGGCTGCCAGGATCAACGGGAAACGAATCAATGCTCCCCCGTGCCCCAAGCGTCAGTCAACGGGCGGCTTCGCAACATAAGATCGGAACGATCCGAAGTGGTCAGACTTTGGGAGAAATCTTATGCCGGTGTTCAGCCTATCCCTTCACCAGCCTCTGGATCCGGTCCGCGACAATCGACTCCCTCGGGTAATACAAATTCTCGAGCGATTGACTCATCGGCGTATGACTGTCGGGATGCGAGATGCGCAGAGGAGCGCATTTCAACGCAGTACCGCTCTCAGCTACCCGAGTGATGATCTCCGCTGAAACCCCGAACGACTCCCAAGCTGGATCCATTACGCACAATCTCCCCGTCCGGGAAACCGATGCAATTACCGCTTCGAAGTCGAGCGGCGACACGGTTCGAAGGTCGAGGACCTCGCACTCAATTCCATCCTTCGACAGCATGGACGCGACACGAAGCGTCAGCGGCACCATCGCACCAATCGATACAATCGTCACATCATTTCCCGCCCGCCTGGTCGCGGCCTTTCCAAATCGCACACGATATGGAATTTCGGGAACCTGGTCCTTCAGCGAGAAGAGCGACCTGTGTTCGATGATAATTACAGGGTCTTCGCCGAAAATGCTCTCAAGCAACAACCCCTTTGCGTCAAATGCCGTTGCAGGCATCGCCACTTTCAATCCCGGAATGTGCGCGAACCAGGCATGAAGACTCTTGGAATGCTGAGGACCCTGACCCCACCCCCGACCGACAATGGCACGAATCACGACAGGCACCGCTGCTTTGCCATTGGACTTAAATCGCCAGAGCGCGAGCCAGTTCGTTATCGCATCCATTGAATAGATCATGAAATCGATCCGATGGTGCACGAGAACCGGACGGATTCCCACCACCGCCGCGCCAAGCGCAGCTGCGGTCATGGCGCTTTCGGAAACAGGGAAATCACGCACACGATCGGGACCGAAACGATCGAGTAATCCTACTGTTGATCCGAACACACCTGGCGCGTAGTCTACCAGTTGCCCTATTACCACAACCTTTTCACTTAGCTCCATGGCCTGCGCGAGGCCCTGACTGATGGCCTCGGCATAGCTTAGCATCGGATGCGTTGTCACTTCGTCAGCCAATTGCGTCGCCGACATCAGTAGCCGACCGCTTGGCGAAACTCCTGCTGCGCATCAAAATCAGCAGTGTCGAACTCGGCGAGTAATTCGTCCGCGAGCGGCGAGGAACTGCTCATGTTTAGTGTGCTCCAGTCAGGGGGGTCGGGGAAAGGCGCGGACTTGGCAGAGGCAAAAGAGGCCGCGATTTCGGCCGCAGCTTCCTTCACGACTTCGTCCTTCAGTTTTTCGTTGGAAAATCCTGAAAGGCTCATCGAGTCCTCAAGCAGCCTGATCGGGCAGTTCTGTTTCCACGCATCGAGATCAGCGGCGTCACGATATCCGACAAGATCATCACTCGTTGGGCCACAGTGGCCGCTCCATCGGTACGTAAAAGCCTCCACGAAGGCTGGCCCTTCGCCGGCGCGGGCCGCCGCAATTTCACGCTCGAGGACCCGGTGCACTTCCATTACGTCGTTACCAAACACGGCAGTGCTTCTGACACCAAAAGTCGCGACGCGCGCACTCAAATTATCATGCGCCTGGCGTTTGAGTTGCGGTGAAAACACCGAGTAATTGTTGTTTTCGCACACGAACACGACTGGAAGTTTTGCAACGGCGGCATAGTTGACTGCTTCCCAGAAGATGCCTTCGTCCGTAGCAGATTCACCGAATCCGCAAACAGCCACGTGCCGCTTTCCCTGAAGCTGCAGGCCCAAGGCCGCTCCCACGGAAATTCCGACTGCGCCCGCCAGAATCGCGCCGCTATAAAAGTTCCGGGCCTGATACGAGATGTCCTGCGAACCCGCAAGTCCGGCGTTTGCGCCAGTCGCTTTTCCGTACAGCTCAGCGAACAGCGCATCCATTGGAGCGCCCTTGGCGAGGTAGTAACCGTGCGAGCGGTGGTGACTGAATAGGTAATCCTCGTCGTCGAGCAGCAAAGACAACGCAGCGGGAACAGCTTCCTGCCCCACACAAAAATGCACCGGGCAACGCATCTCGTCGGCAGGATGATATTCCTGTATAAGCGCTTCCTCGCACATCCGAAGACGAGTCATGAATGCGAAAAGAGCGGCACCGGTTTTGGATTCTTCGCTCCGCACACGCACGTCTGTATATCGTCCAGCCTTCAGGATTCCAGCGTGTGTCGGTGTTTGATGTGTGTGCATTTCCATAATTGTCAGGCGGAATTGAAGCGCTGCGCGCTCATATGCATCCAGATGGCCACCGCGTCATACGGGGTAACGCGGCACGAATCAAGCAGCTCCTCACCGGTAAATGCCGCAAGGCGGGAGCCTTCATGTAAGATAAACTTGTTCATTATATTTTCGGTAATCCGTACGACGAAGTAAATCCGATACACCGCGGAATGCCCGAGCCTCGAAAAATCGAAGTCGAAACGGGTAAACTCGCTAACTCCGTCCGGGACAAATTCTATTTCTTCGCTGAGTTCGCGCTTCAACGCTTCGACCGGCGATTCACCAGGTACGACACCACCTCCAAAACATCCCCAGTGCCCGGGGAAGAAAATATTCGGGATCAAGTCGCGGAGTTGCATCACGTAGCGCCCGTCCTCCGTCACGAGAAGCGCTGCGACCGCGTTATCAGGCCGAAGTGACTTCGCACCAGAAAGTGAAAGCCCAACCCATGGCTTGTCAGCGCTGACTGCTCCTGAAGAGTCTGGTGTCATCGCGAATAACATAATGCTTAGCCTAGTCGCCTTGAGTCCATGACAAGCTGGCCGCCGCCAAGGATTGAGAATTTCCTCATGGGTAGTTGCTCTTGATTCATTTGTATCGCTTCAGACGACAGTCCACGCCCAGTCGCCGGTGTATCCGGCCCGTTGAAACATGCGCATCCATCCTTCCGGGTAGTCGTGGAACTTTGCCGTGAGAACCCAGTCAAGGAACGCCTCCCGCTCAGCTTCATTGTGGTATGCATCCACCTGAACGAAACCCTTCCCAGGCGCAAGTCGTTGCATCTCTGTCAGTGCTGTCGCAAGAAGGTCGGCTTCGAGATTATGCAGAGTGTTGATGGAGACGACAGCGTTGAAGGAATTGTCCGGAAACGGCAATTTCACAGCATTTCCCAGGTGGAGTCTTCCTACAACGTCGGCTTCGCAGCTTTTCAACGCGTATTCCGAGATGTCAAGACCAAATGCCTCGAGACCGGGGCAAACAGTCATCAGATCCTTGACGAGAAATCCCTTCGCACATCCTACGTCGAGAATCCGCTCGCCAGCCTTCAGATCGAAGTGGCGGACAATGTCTCTCGCAACGGGAATCCAGCGGCCGTCGTACCTGTAGCCGCCGTAACCGTAGTCGCGCGGGCCGTCGAAATACAGCTCGCCAAATTCGCGGGATTTCTGAATTACGTCAGCGCTTTTGGTTGCCGCGCGCGCATTCACGTTTCTTTTTGCAACCGGCAGTGACCGAAGGAGGTTGACCTCAGCCACGCTTCCTTTCCGGCTTCATCGCGGCCCACGAAGCGGCCAGGCCATCGTCGAACGAGGTGTAGGAAAAATCAGGAAATGCAGCCGATGTACCGCCCGGATCAAAGGGTCGAAATCCATTATGTGGCATTTCACCAACGCGCGGCACAGTATTGATAGCGACCGATCCACCCGATAGCGCCACGACCTTCTCGGCGATGTCTCGAAACGAATGCACCATTCCAGTCGCGATATTAATTTCGCCGCAACTTCTCATATATATGAGGCGAACCGCAAGCTCTGCTGCGTCGTCGATGAAAACATGGTCCCGTCTTTCCTCGCCATTTCCAAAAAGAGTTATAGGACTTCCCTGTTTTGCGAGACGTATGAACCTGTTCGGTCCGTAGCCGTTGTGCGGGTCGCTCGGACCGTAGATCAAAGTGGGGCGAAGACTGACCAGAGGCGCGGTCACTGTATTGCGAAACAGAAGCTCGCGCGCAAAGTGCATCGCGCCGTGGATGCTTTCAGGCGACCTGAAGGAAAGTTCGGTCAACGGCTCCGTACTGTCCGCATAAACCGCGTCCGAGCTGACGTTCAGTACGTGTGCCACCGGCTGCTTTGAAAGTGCATCAGTGATTGCCCGCATGATTACGGTATTCTGGACAAGCATGGTGCTGTTAACGCATGGGGCTATCGCTGACGCGGCGACGAATACATCCTCCGGCGAGAGCAAACTCGCCAGACGATCCCCGGCGTCGGCTTCAAGAAGGTCGACCTCCCTCCGTGTAATTGGGATGACATCGACATTGTCCGTTTGGAGTCGCTTCGCTATTGCACCGCCGACAAACCCGTTCGTGCCAAGGACAACTACCCGGGATGGCTTCGACGGCGATCTATTCAGGTGCCTAAGCATTCTAGCGTTCCTTCGCCACTGGAGTTTTTCCGAGCGTGATGTGCCGCAGCCCGGCTCTTGAGGCGTCGCGCCAATTCAATACGCCGTAGGGATCCAGGACAAGCCGTCCACGCATTTTCGCAGCAATGTCGGCGGGTGCAATTTCCCGGTACAACGGCCATGGGGTCATTATCATCAATGCGTCAGCACGATCGAGCGCGTCGATCGGCGAGTCTGCCTGAATAGCGTGTTCATGCTTTGCAGCGTTGGCAGGAACTACAGGATCGTGAAGACGCAGGTTCGTTTCTGGAATATTTCTGATCGTAAGAAGCGACGGAGAACCCTTCACCGAATGAGTGTTCTCCTTGTAAGCAAGCCCCCATACTGCAACCGTCGCTGAAGGATTTTCGTCGAGCAGCTCGGACTTGATAGTTTCTGCCGCCCAGTTTTTCCGATGTTCGCTGTTCGCTATCCAGGCGCGCACAATGCCTGCGTCGGTGTGGTGTCTGTCAGCAAAGTCACAAACCGTCGCCAGATCGCGCTCCAGGTTACCGCCAGCAATCCCCAGACCTGGCGTCAGATACGCGTGCGGTCCAATGCGTTTGTCCAGCCGAAGCGACGGCACGATTTCCGACCAGTCGGCGCCAATTTTCTCGCACAGCTCCGCAAGAGTGTTCGAGGCGCTTACTGAAGCGACGAGGAACATATTGATCGAGATCTTGGCGAGCTCGGCGCTCTCGTAGCGCATTGGCAGAATCGGGCAGCCGTGTGCCTCGAGAAACGTTTTGTATGCACTTGGCAGAGCTTCCGAAGGATCTCCGCACCCGACGATGTAACGTTCCGGAAAAAGAGCCCGCTCCACTGCGCGCCCGAAGATCAGGGTTTCGACTTGATAATACAGCGAGCGTCCCAGGCGCTGTTTGCTGCGCGTGAATCCAGGCGGTACCTGTGCCAACACCACGATAGTAGTTCGCTCGGTGGTGACACCGACAACATTCGTAAGCAGAGCGTTGATAGTCCCCAAGTCGCTCTTTCCGCTGTCGTCAGTTGCAACATCAGGTGCGACATATACGACATCGCACTTCACCAAAGCCTCTGCGTTCGCGGAAAACTCCAGTCGTTCCCGATTCTTTCGAAAGAGTTCGTCGAGCTGTGGTTCGGAAACGGGCAGTGCTCCAGACGAAAGCTCCTTTATGCGGCCGCCGTCCGGATCGAAGCAAACAACCCGGAAGCCCTTTTCGGCGGCTGCGATTCCGGATACAAGGCCGAGATGCGTCATCCCGGCGAAACCAATGGTTGGCTGCTGCACCATCAGACTGATGCCGCCAGTCTTCCCAATGTCTGCTGCAGCCAGAAATCACCTTTCAAGTCCGTCCGCGTGCATGCAGTGACGAGATGCTTAAAATGGGCGTACTCGAGTGCCCACGTTGGGTCGTCTTGCACCAGAATAACGCTTGCCTCCGGCGGGCGGCCTGCAGGAACAACCCGTTCGCGATGGGTGAACGTGCTTGGCCCCCATTTGCAGAGAGACTCAATGTGCGCGCTACCGTTTTCTGCAAGAATGTCGCAGGTAAAATGATTTCGCCACATGCACAAGGTCATTTCAAGCTCTATCCGGGGCACTTCGCCCTCGGATGAAATAACAACGTGGTCAGGCGCCTGATTCTCGAACCGGTGCGCGGAAACGACGTTGAAGTCGTAGTCACGCTCGCCAAACCAGAAACGGCATGTATCAAGAAGGTGTGAGCCCAGATCTGGAAGAACGCCGGCCCCCTGGTCGCGCCATACGCTATCTCGAACGAGACGTGCTGTTCCATTCCCGTAGAACATGCGACACGAGTAAACCTGACCCAGCACTTCGGACTGAATGAGCTCCCGCATTCGGACAAAGTGCGGCTCGAATCTGTGGTTGTAGGCCGTGTAGCACAGAGCTTCGTTCTTCGCGGCCAGCTCTCCAAGCCGTTCGATGCCGCCAATGTCGGCAGTCCATAGCGGTTTTTCCACCAGAACGTGTTTCCCGCTTTCGAGCAGGTACCCGAGAACGTCTTCCTTCGGGTCGTCGGGAATGCAGCAGAGAGCGGCGTCAAAATCATCAAGCGGCACATCGCGCAGGTTACGGTATTCCGCGTCGGGGTTAACGGGATCTACCGCGGCGATGAAATCACCACCTGCGTGTTTTTTTCGTTTGTAACCCTGAACACCTAGGCCCACGACGATTGACTTCAAGCGATCGATTGTCTCCGTTCGCCGTAATCCAGCTGCGTTTCAATCGAAGCAAGCTTCGCAAGGACATCCTCCGGAGTGATCGGCACATTCCCGTCCAGCTCACATTCGCGTCCGGCAGCCATGATTCCGAGAATGGTCGCACACGCTTCGTTTGCGTCAACCAGCATTGACAGCGTTGCGTATGCGAGCAGCGCATCTCCCGCACCGACGGCATCGATCACCCTGTCCGCAAAACTGTCGAGCACGAAATAGCTGTCCAGCTCTTCGTGATTAGGGCTGTCGCAGGTAAGAACTCCTCGCTCGCCCAGTTTCAAAATTAGGAGCTTGCACTCTGCTGCATCATAAAGTGTTGAGGAAAGAGGGCGAACTCCGGAGTCCTGATCGGCAAGCGCAAAACGCGCTTCGCGCTCGTTTGGGGTGATAAGATCGAAGCCACGAAACTCGGTGATGTTTCCCCATCGACTCGCCACCTGGCTGTCTGCAACCCGGTATACATTTTTCGGAATGGCGGAAATAAGCGTGGGCAGCGTTCTCCGGTTGAATATTCCGTGCCGAAAGTCTGAATAAATCACCGCATGGGCATCCGTATTTTCGATCGCGCCAACGAGCTCGCCAAGGATCTGGTCGCCGATGGAGCCGTTATCAAGCGTGTCGATTTTGAGAAGGCGATAGCCGCCTACAACCACGGCATTCTTGTTCACTGTCGGCCGCGTCGAATCAACGATACCGTTCAGTTTTACGCCGAATTCCCGTAGACCGTCCCTGACCAGTCTTCCATGCTCATCGTTTCCGAGAACGGTAGACAGGGTCACGTCGGCGCCGGCAGCCTTTAAGTGCTTCGCAACAATGGCTGCACCGCCGAGATAATCAACACGACGCTCGAACAATACGCTCATCGTAGGCGTCTTGGTCTGGCCGCCGACCATCGCGCAGTGGGTGTACGAGTCGACGATTGTGTCTCCGACCACGTGAACGTGCTTGCCCTTGAACTTCCCCATCGTAGTTCGTAGGCTCTCGAACGTCACACCCCGCCGGCTCATTACCGTCTGGAGTTTCTCGAGCCGCAGCGACGGCGGCGCAAGATTGATCAGCGCCGAGGAGGAATAGACAATGTCGCCGGGCGTGAAAATAAGCTGCCCACCGTACGCCTCCACCACGCGCGCTTCTTCCGCTGTGTTAGGATGCAACCCCTCGGAGGTGTACTCATACCCCTTTGCGAAAAAATCAGGCTGGATGACAGAGAGGTTATCGAGCGGCTTGTCGTTTGGATCGATCACGACGTAATCGACAACCTCGAACGCCGCGAGATTGAGCGCGCGAAGATCCTGCGGTACATGCGGTCGATGCTCACCTTTGTTGATGTGCCGATCGGCCGTCATGCTGGCGATAAGGATGTCCGCCTTCCCTTTCGCATAGATAAGGTGCCTGACATGACCGGGATGGACTACGTCGAAAACCCCGTGGCACATGATCGCTTTTCTCGCGCGGGGTATCGGTCCCAGAATCTCGCGCAGCTCAGTGGGTGTCTTGATCTTGTGCTGGTACCGGTCGCTCAACGTCACGTCAGGAAACTCCCTGATTTACGGCTGCCGATGGCTGCGCTTTTCCCATGTACGCGAACCAGGTCCGAGTCGCTTCAGCAATCGAGTCAGGATTCCAGAGCGGTGCATCATCCCAATGATGAATGTCCGCAACCATTCTCCCGACGCCTTCCTCGAAGCTCACCGTCTGCTTCCAGCCCAGCACCTTTGTAATCTTTCCGATATCTGCGTACGTGATATCCGGTTCACCGGGGCGCTTCGGCACATATACGACCTCGCCGCCTAGAAGCTCGACGAGCCGGTTCACGCTCTGTGGATTTCCAGCGCCGAGGTTGAAGCGCTCTCCTATCACGTCGGTGTCCGCAGCCGCAAGGAATGCCGCGGCAACATCGGACGCATACACAAAATCGCGAGACTGGCTTCCGTCCCCGACAACGGTGAACGGCTTTCCCGCAAGTTTCTGCCGGAGAAAAACACCGAATACTGCGCCGTAAGCGCCCGTAGTCCTCACACGAGTTCCATACGCATTGAAGATGCAGACTGAATTCACGTTTAGACCGTATACCTTATGCCAGTGAAATGCGGCCTGCTCCCCGAAGTACTTGGAGAGAGCGTAGGGATATTGCGGGGCGATCGGATGATCTTCACGGGTAGGCGTAGACGCAAGACCGTAACATGAAGACGACGCCGCATACACAAATCGCTTGACCTTGGCGTTCCGGGCGCACTCGAGAACACGCACAGTACCCTGGACGTTTGTATCCATGTATTCTGTTGGACGCTCGATAGACGGAACGATGTCGCCGATACCTGCGAAATGGAAAACAGCCTGCGCTCCGGCAAAAATTGGCGAATCGGCGTCGAGCTGCCGAATATCCGCCCACGTGCACGAAAGATTCGGATTATCCGAGTGGTGCCTGAGGTTTTCCTGGTGACCACCCGACAGATTATCGATTACGCGTACTTCGTATCCACGATCAAGCAGAAGGTCGACCATGTGACTGCCGATAAACCCGGCTCCACCGGTGACTACTGCAACATCCCGTTTAGTCACGTTGCGTTCGGGGACTTGAGACGACGAACATTGAAATAACGGTCATCATCCATGCTGTTCGGGAGACGCCCCTCGCGAAACGCCTCGCAAAGCTCACGAACCGCATCTTCGATGGTGTGCTTGGATTGGAAGCGGATAACGCGCTTCACTTGGTCAGAATTGATATGGTTAGGAACGAATATCATCAGAGGGTCCTGTCTTCGGTGGGATGCTTCCCTTCTCAGAAAACTCCTTTTCCACTACGCGCTTCGCGATCAGCGAGATATCCGCAATCGAAAGATTCCGGTAGCCCGCGTTGAAAGTTTCGTACTGAATTTCTCACCTGGAGCTATGAGCAGGACCTGAACTGCGTCGCAGTAGTCCTGAACATGAAGATTGGGCCGCAGCTGACTGCCGCCAAAGACTGTGAGCTGGGCTGTTGTGGCATCGGCGATCAACATCGATTCCCAAAGCGACGTGTCACGCGAATCTACGACGTGATCCACCCCCATTTTCACGCTGTCGGAGAACTCACTTCGGCCGTCCATCCCGCCCAGGACCCGATCATCATGATCTTGCCGCACATGTTGGACGCACTCGGTGGTTACTCGCACGCACTCGGACGTTACAGTCGCAGTAGGCAACGCTGAAATGCTTTGCTACTGGGAACGTCCAAAGGGCAGCCCTCTGGTAGTTCGTTTTCAGAACCACAGCCTTTCGAAATACACTTTCTTGGCGGCCTGCGCAAACCCATGGGCCGCAAGAAATGATTCGAATCCATTGAAATTCAGGCGTTCGAGCTTGAGGAATACAAGGATTCTCATCATGTACCTCGTCCGGACATTTCGCAGGGCAACCAAGAAACCCTTCGGGTCGGTAATAAGCTTTTTTACGACCCTTAGCGGATAGGGCAACGAACGCTTTGCGGGGATCGACACTCCCCCTTCCACCGCCCGCTGCTGTTCAAGACACTCGTGCCAGAGTGGAGGAAGCGTCGAGTCTGCTTCGACCATCATGTAAAACTCTCGGACAAATTTACCAATCGCCCCGCCACTGGTGGAAATTGCGGGGAACGAGAGCCTCGCCGCCTCGTGCGCCAACTCCGGATAGCCAAACGCTAGAGCACAAAATGCCAGCTTCTCGAGTCGTTCCGCGCGGACTCGAGGATCCATCTCGCTGACACTGTCAGGTCGCAGGATGTATAGCGCATCCCCCTGAACGGGGAAGCCGGGCCCACGGAAAGCGCGTGGAATCCGCTTATATCCAAATGCCATTGGTTCTAGACTCGCGAGCAGGAAACCCTTCGCCCTCATAAAGGCATCCAACTCACCGAAGAGTGGCGCTCCCTTGTACAGTTCGTCGAAATTAACCTCGCAGGCCACCGCGACCGTTGTCGTTTCCAGCATTCGCTCAGCGCCTTGCAAAATCCAAAGCTCCGAACCCTGCGTGTCAACCGATAAAAAATCGACGCGCGGAATTCGGCCTTCCGCAAACAATTGGTCAATCGCTTCCGTAGCCAACCGCAACTCCCGTTGCGGCTCTATCGCTTTTTTAAAAAGGTAATCGGAGTGGCAGAGAGGGTGCTTCTTCTGGTAATATTCGCCGAATTTGTTGTTAAAAGGGAGCACTGAACTCGTGAAAGGACAAAGGTTCACGAAAAAAATCGATTCGCTGCGCTTATCAGCAAGGCAGTACGGGAGGATGGTAGCTTTTTTCCCCCAACTAGTTGCGATCTCGTCAATGCAGTCAGGGTCTGCATCGTAAATCACATGGTGGATATTGCCCTCAAAGGCAGAAGTCTCCGGAAAGATTACGGTTCCAGCTCTCCCACCGACATGATGGGCGTAAATGCTGGACTCCATCGCACCGCCACCCGGCACTTGGGGTGGTTCGTTGGAATGTTTCAACATTAGGCTCTCGTATCGCGCGAAGTTATGGGAATGGAAGATGCCCAAATTCCCAAGAGATTGGCTACTTGGTTGCAGATCACAAACTTCAGAAATTCCATAGCCGCAAGATTAACCGGCGGCAATTCCGGAACGTATTCGCAGAAGCCTCGCTGATCCAATTTATTTTTCTCCGCCGGAAAGCATTGTAACCACGTCCTTGTTGCATCCGCAATAAATTTCAGACCCATAGCGGCGCCTCGTTCCAGTACATCCCGTATAGTCACGCTGCGTTCAGGCGCTTGAGACGACGAACATTGAAATACCGGTCGTCATCCATGCTGTTCGGGAGACGGCCGTCGCGAAACGCCTCGCAAAGCTCACGAACTGCATTCTCGATCGTGTACTTCGGCTGGAAGCCGAGAACCCGTTTCACCTTGTCGGAGTTGATGTGGTATGAGCGGATGTCATCAGAGGGAGCGGTCTCTATGGGTATGCTTTCCTTTTCAGGAAATTCCTCTTCGACTACCCGCTTTGCCATCAGGGCGATATCCGCAATCGAAAGATTCTGGTAACCCACGTTGAACGTTTCGTTCTGGATTTTTTCTGCAGGAGCAGTGAGGAGGACCTGCACAGCGTCGCAATAGTCCTGGACATGAAGATTTGGTCGCAGCTGACTTCCACCAAAGACGGTGATCTTGTCTTTGTTGACCGCATGGTTGGTGAGAATATTCACCGAAAGATCCAGGCGCTGACGTGGTGCATACCCGCACACAGTCGCCGGACGAAAAATAACGCCCGTGAAATTCTCGTCGGTGTGCTTCTTCAGCAGCGGCTCGCACATTCCCTTGTACTTGTTGTACAGGGTGAGTGGAACGAGTGGATGATCTTCAGTTACATCCGGCTGATCGGACACCCCGTACACGGAGCTCGAGGAAGCGTAGATGAATCTTTTGATGCCATTCTTCTTCGCCGCAAGCACCATCGGCTCGAACGCATCAAGGTTGACCGACGTCGAGAGTGCCTCGTCGAGCTCGAAGCTCGCATCGTTGGAAATGCACGCAAGACTCACGAAAGCATCGTGGCCCGCGGATGCCTTTGCCAGCTTTTCAGTGTCGCGGATGTCACCCTGGACAACAGTCAGATTTGGATTGTCCTTCGGCAGGAACTCGTCGCCGAAATACAGGATGTCGTAAACTGTGACCTTGTATCCCCTGGCGAGAAGCTGCGGAACCAGCCGGCTACCACAGTATCCGGCGCCGCCGGTAACGAAAACATTATTGAAAAGCCTCTGCGCTTCCTGTCCACTCATTTAGCATTCTCCGGTACTGCGATTGTATAGCCCGCCGCGCGGGCATCGTTATAAAACATCTTGACGGTTTCGAGAGAGAAGTTCTCAAGATCCTTCCCCACTCCGCCGAGCTTGCCCAGAACATCGTTTGTGACTGTGATGATGTGACACCCGATTGCATCAGCCTGAAAAATATTCAGCAACTCGCGGGGGCTAGCCCAGATAAGCTCGGCCTTGGGCCTGGAGCGCATTATTTCGAGTGATTCCACCATTATCGGCAAAGGATCGCGCCCCGTGTCCGCAATTCTTCCCGCAAACACTGAAATGATGGATGTCGTTTCCGGAGCGAGTGCTTCCGTCACGGCGCGCACCTGACCTGTTGTCATTACTGCCGTGACATTCAGTGATACGCCGGCCTTCGAAAGTCTTTCGATCAACCGGCCCGCGAATTCCCCTTGGGTGTTGGTCACCGGAATTTTTACGTTCACGTTCCGGCCCCAGGAAGCGATCTCCAGCGCCTGCACTTCCATTTCATCAAAGCCGTCGGCGAACACTTCGAACGAAATCGGCCGGTCGGGAACGGCTGCGAGGACATCAAGCGCGAACTGATGATAGTCCGTTACCCCCGCCTTCTTCATCAGGGTCGGGTTGGTCGTAAATCCCTTGACGTACGGCAAAGCGGCCATCGCCCGGATTCCGGCAAGATCCGCCCCGTCGGCAAAGATTTTTACCCGGAGCTCCGACACAGTCGTCAACGTTCGCCGCCTTGCGAAAGAATTTGAGTTACCGCCGCCTGTAACGAGCGGACCTGAAAGTTTGCATCAGGCGCTCCCCCCTCGGCATAGCGCCTGTCGATAAACACTGTCCTGCAACCAGCGCTTCGTCCGGCGGAAATGTCGCTGGGCCGATCCCCCACCATGTAGCTTCGCGACAGATCGATCCTGTATTGCTTCGCCGCCGCGAGCAGCATTCCCGGACCTGGCTTGCGGCATTCACAGCCGTCGGTCTGGCTGTGCGGACACATGAGAATCGCGTCCACCGCCACACGCTCGCGGAGGCGATCATGCATCTGCTCTACGACTTCGGCACCGACATGCCCGCTGCCAATGTCAGGTTGGTTTGTCACGACGACTACAAGAAAGCCGGCGTCCTTGAGACGACGAACAGACTTTGCGGCGTTGGGAACAAGCTTGAAATCGCGAAGGAGCCGTGGTGCGTAGGATTTTCGCGCGCGGATCAGCGGACGACTTAGTACGCCGTCGCGATCTAGAAAAACAGCGCGCGGCAAACCTTCACCATTTTGTCTGGTTTACCTGGAGCGTTGGGTTGGAAACCAGGCAGTGCCAGACAACCGCCTGAAAAGCCTCGGAGTGCGGCGTGACCAGCGACTCGTCAACCGTCGGCACTACGACCACAACATCGCCCGACGCCTTTGTATATCCCCCGTCGCGACCGACAATTCCCAGCACCCGGGCCTGGCGGCTCTTTGCGTAGTCGATCGCCTTTATGAGGTTCACGCTAACGTTGCGCTCGAGATTTCCGCCGCCGACCGACAGGATCAGGATCGCGTCTTTGGCACCGAGCCGGCTTACAGCCAGCCATGCCGCAAAAGCTCCGTCCCAGCCTTCATCGTTGATACGCGCGGTGAGCTCAGACACATTGTCCGTCGGCGCGTACGTTTCAATTCCGCACAACTTTCGAAAGTCGTTTACTGCGTGGGCACAATTCCCAGCGCTGCCGCCGACGCCGAGAAGAAACAGCCTGCCACCGTCGTTGCGAACAGAAACAAGCGCGTCCGCAAGGCGATCGATCATTGCAGTATCGAGCGAGGCCGCAATGCTGGCGGTCTGCTCCATGTATTTCGCTGAGTGACTGACTTGTGATTGCATTTAAGTGCGCGCCTTCACGAGTGCCGAGCCGATTGTGAAAGCGACTCCGCGTCCAATCTCAGAAACCCAGATGACCAGCTGGCGGCCGCTCCGGCGTTCGCGTACAACACCGCGCACGCCCTGTAGCGGACCTTCCTGTACAATCACGACGTCGTCTCCGGGATGAAAATCCGATTCATCACTTACGGCTTCGGGGGAACCGCCTACGCGTTCAATGGCGTCACGCAACTCGCGAATAAAACTGTCAGCAAGCAGTGCCGGACTGCCTGCGCGTTTGACGACAGTGAGGACGCCGGGCGTGCGCAGAACCTTATGCCATTCCACCGAGCGCGCTTTCGCAAAGAGGTACCCGGGAAACAATGGACAGACGACCTCCTTCCACCGATCCGTCCAGCGGTGTCGCTCAACAACCGTCGGGAGCCAGGGCGAAAGTCCAAGCGCCTCAATCCGGGCCGCCACCTTTTTCTCGGCGCGCGACTCGGTCCAGATCACAAACCAGGAATCTGCCTGTGTTTCGTTTGAGGTATCGGCGTGAACCATGGGTACCCAGATGCACGGTCAGTCACATTTCGTGAAAAACCGTGGTTGAATTTTGACCAGCTGGCATGCGGACGAACTGAGTGCTTGCTACTGAGTTTCGAGCGTCTCGCTTTCGCGCTGCAGCCTTTCGAGCTCGACTCGGAGATCCTCGTACTCGGCCCGTTTACGCGCCAAAAAATCGCGGGTCATGCTTGCTTTCGCCGTAACTCCTTCAGGCGTAAGCAGATACACGTACCCGCGCTTGTTTTCGCTACTCCGAAAATTCTGAACTTTGACGAATCCCTTCCCCAAAAGCGCCCGGAGGCAGTAGTTAGCCTTGCCTAAGCTGACCCCAAGCTCGCGCGCCATCTCCCGCTGAGTGAGCTGAGGGCTCGTATCAAGCAGTTTGAGGACGCGAAGAATGGAGGAGTCTGGAACCGACATTTAGGCCAGTAGGGGCGGAGAAAAGTTATGGGATGTTCAACGCCTGAACATAAGCCACATAAGATGTCTGTCAACCCTTTATAAAGGTTGTTGGACAAAAGACTTAAGTCCAATTTCCCGGTAGCTTTAAACCGCCCATAAAGTTCAAAGGGCTTCGTTAATAACTAGTCTGTTTCTCGGACCTAGAACCCTAGTCGCAGGATATTCCAAATCCCTGAAGAAATCCCATCCAGCCCCCTACGTAGGATTGTAATTCTTGGTGCGAGGGGATTCATAGGTAGTGCCCTGATGAAGCGGGTACTTGCGTCCAAAATTTCCTGGATAGCGCCGCCGTCGTCGGAGCTCGACCTCGCGCATGAGAATGCCGCCGCGCATCTATTGTCAGAACTGCACGCCAGTGATTCTATCGTGATGCTTTCGGCGGTGACAAGAGACAAAGGGCGCGACACCGCCACGCTCGTGTCGAATCTAAAAATGATGGAGGCCGTGACTTCAGCCGTCTCAAAGAAGGGATGCCGGCACCTGGTCTATATCAGCTCCGACGCAGTGTATGATCCTGCAGCGGAACTAATATCCGACGACACACTTCCCTCCCCGCGAGACCCCTATGGGGCCATGCACCTGGCAAGAGAGCTCATGGCGCGATCACTCCCTGGCGTTCCATTGCTCGTTCTTCGACCAACGTTGGTCTACGGGCGCGGGAACACCCATAACTCGTACGGCATAAATCGGTTTTGCCGCTCGGTGCGTGAAGATCGAAAAATTGCCCTGTTTGGCGATGGCGAAGAACTACGTGATCATATCCATGTTGACGACGTGGCCGATTTGATATTTCGCTGTTTACTCGCCGGAGTAACGGGAACTTTTAACCTGGTCACTGGAAAGTCGCACACCTTTCATCAAATTGCCCAGCTGATCGCCGAACAAGCACAAATACCCGTGAAATTGGAGTCAGTTTTAAGACATGGTGCGATAACTCACCGACGTTACGTTCCAACGAGACTCCTCGATCTTTTTACAGATTTCTCCTGCACGCCGGTACTGACAGGTATCCGCGACTCGCTTAACGACAACAGCGAATCTCCTTAGCCTCTCAGAAGATCCGATTCTTCAGCGCTTATCCGCGCA
>JACDDZ010000083.1 GCA_013816695.1 Gemmatimonadaceae bacterium | reverse complement strand
TTGCCACCCCCTCGCCATGGCGCACGGCCACGAGCGTGAATGGTGTTTTCGCCGCGGGTGATGTCATGGACAGCTACTACCGACAGGCGATCACGGCAGCAGGTACGGGATGCATGGCCGCGCTCGAGGCCGAACGCTGGCTCGCACATCATGACATCGGCGACGCGCAGTCCCCTGTGCTCGAAACCGCAGACGCACCGTCCACTTTGGATCGTCGGTTCGAGATGCGCGACGAATGATCATCACCCCGCTCACCGTCGGCCCGTTCCAGGAGAATTGCTATCTCGTCGCCGACGATTCGAGCGGAGTATCCGCAGTGGTGGATCCGGGTGACGAACCTGATCGCATCATCGATATGATCGAGCGGTCGGGCACAACGCCGCAGGCCATATGGATCACCCACGGACATGTCGATCATGTTGGCGGCATCGCGGGAGTGAAGCGAAAGTGGAATGTTCCGGTATTGCTTCATCCGCTCGACGACCCTGTGTATAGGCTGGCAGGCAGGAGTGCGGAGATGTACGGAATTCCATTCGAGGAACCGCCACCGCCCGATAGTCCCTTTTCAGAGGGGCAGATCCTTTCACTTGGTACTTTGCGCTTCGAGGTGAACCACCGTCCCGGCCATGCGCCGGGACATGTAATCATGCACGGACATGGAATCGCGCTTGTAGGCGACTGTCTTTTTGCCGGATCGATTGGCCGGACCGATCTCCCGTTCTCCAGGCCTCAGGACCTGGCCGCTTCGCTGAAGCAGATTTCCCAGCTCCCACCTGAGACAATCGCCTATCCCGGTCACGGCCCTTCCACCACAATTGGGGAAGAGCTTGAATCGAATCCATTTCTCAACGGAAGCGCGCGCATAGTCGCGAGCTGAAAACCATACATACAATGCCAAACGAAACGAGACGCGAAAAGGATCCACTTGGCGAGCTGGATGTACCCGCGGAAGCACTGTACGGAGTCCAGACATTGCGCGCAGTCCGGAACTTCCCGATCAGTGGAGTGCGGGCTCTCCCACCGTTCATCGATGGAACGATTCGTATCAAGCGCGCTGCAGCACTAACGCACAAGGAGACCGGACGCCTCGAGTCAAGACTTGCTGACGCAATAGTCCAGGCTGCAGACGAGATACTTGCTGGAAAGCATCGCGACCAGTTCGTGATCGACGTGTACCAGGCGGGAGCGGGGACGTCGCACAACATGAACTGCAACGAAGTGCTCGCCAATCGCGCCAACGAGATACTTGGTGGCCGGAGGGGCGAATACACTCCCGTGCATCCCAATGATCACGTCAACATGGCGCAGTCAACCAACGACGTGATACCAACGACAATCCGCCTTGCCTGTGCGACGCAGTTGGGCGGACTGGTCAGCGCTTTCACGCGCCTCGCGGATGCCCTGTCGAAGAAAGGGGAAGAGTTCGACGGAGTACTCAAGTCCGGACGCACGCACTTGCAGGACGCTATGCCGATCCGGCTGGGCCAGGAATTTTCCGCCTACGGAACCGTAATTCGCCGCGGACTCAATCGTGTTGTCGAAGCCGGTCGGTACATCCACGAGCTTGGAATTGGTGGAACAGCTGTCGGAACCGGAGTGAATGCGGAGCCGCAGTATCCATCCCTGATGGTGAAACATCTTCGCGAGATGACAGGGCTCAGCCTCACAGAGGGTGACCGGATCGCGCTGATGCAGAGCATGGGCGATGTGGCTGGATTCAGCGCGCAGCTTCGCACACTGGCTCTCGACCTGAGCAAGATCTCCAGCGATCTCCGCCTGATGGCGAGCGGCCCACGTACCGGCTTCGATGAAATCAGGCTTCCCGCAGTTCAGCCGGGCTCCTCCATCATGCCCGGCAAGATCAATCCGTCGATCCCTGAAATGGTGAATCAGGTCTGCTTTCAGGTTGTCGGAAACGATGCGTGCGTTTCGGCCAGCGCCGAGCACGGTCAGCTCGAGCTGAATGTGATGATGCCTGTCATCGGATACAACGTTCTGCACTCCATGATGATTCTTACAAACACGGCGAACACATTTACGGACCTGTGTGTCGTCGGGATCGAGGCGAACGAAGAGATGTGCCGCTACTGGCTGGAGCGTTCCGCCGCATTGGCAACGGCGCTGGCCCCGCAGATTGGGTACGCGCGAGCCGCTGAGATCAGCAAGCAGTCGGTGAAGGAAAACGTCCTGATCCGGGACCTGGTGAAACGCGAAAAGGTGCTGCCGGACAGCGAAATCGACGAAGTGCTGGATATGCGGAAAATGACCGAAATTGGTGTCCCGGGTGGTGCACACGGCGGCGTTTCGGCGGGCTGAGACGATGAGAGTCTTGTTTGGCTGTGGGCAGGGTCGTATCCTCAATACATGAGAATTACGACGTGGGCCGAGTACGGCGTGATTTGCGCGCTGCACCTGGCAAAACGCGGAGCGAAGGGACCAGTGACCGGCCGCAACATAGCGGCGGTTGAGAAGCTTCCGGCCGATTATGTCGAGCAGATTCTCCTGAGGCTGCGCCGGGCAGACGTTGTGAAGAGCACCCGCGGCGCGCGCGGCGGGTACATGCTATCCCGACCGCCTGAAGAAATTTCCATTCGCGACGTGATACATGCGTCGGAGCTGGAGACCTTTGACTTGCATTGCGTCAGTCATCCAGTCGAAGAGCACAGGTGTTCGTCCGCCCACAATTGCAGCATACGCCCTGTGTGGGTGATGCTGCAGCACAAGATCGACGATGTGCTGCAAAGTGTCCGGCTCTCCGACCTCATGCACGACGAGGCTGTCGTTCGCGAGCGTGTGGGCCTCCCCATTTTGGAAGCAGTCTAGCCGAACGACAAAAGCGCGTGAAGATATTCCTTCACACGCTCTTGTATGCCGAAGGGGGGACTCGAACCCCCACGAGCTTGCGCCCACTGGCTCCTGAAGCCAGCGCGTCTACCAGTTCCACCACTTCGGCGAGCCCTAAAGTTAATTGAACGGGACTTGAAAGAGCAGTCGCTCGTTTCCAAAGGTTCTAGATGGCGTATAAATCGCCTAACTTGCCAATCATGCCCGAACGCAGACCCCCAAAAACCGAGGAAAAGGAAGAACGCCGCGAGACGATCGCCAAAAATCGGCGCGCGCGCTTCGACTATGCAATCCTCGACACCTGGGAGGCGGGCATCGTCCTCACGGGCAGTGAAGTCAAATCCCTGCGCGATGGCAAGGCGAACCTCAGCGACGCCTACGCGATCCTCAAGGACGGCGAGGTGTATTTACTGAATCTTCATGTGTCGCCGTACGAGAAGGCGAGCTTCTTCAATCACGAGCCGACGCGGACGCGGAAGCTCCTGCTGCACAAGAAGGAAATCAAGAAGATGATCGGCTCCGTCGAGCGCCAGGGGCTCACGCTGATTCCGCTGGAGCTGTACTTCAAGCGCGGGCGCGCCAAGGTTGCTATCGCACTCGGCAAGGGCAAGCAGATGCATGACAAGCGTCAGGATCTCAAGCGCAAGGATGACGAGAGAGACATGCAGAGGGCGGTAAGAAGCAGATGATCGGATCACTTGCGTTGCTGCTGCAGTTATCAGCGGCAATGCCGGCTTCGCCTGCCCCCGCGTCCTTCACGGTCAAGCGCAGCGGAAAAGACATCCAGGTGCCTGTTCTTCAGACGCGCCAGGGTGGCGCGGTAAGGGCAGACCTTCTGGCAAAGGCGCTGGGTGGCACGCTCTCGGTCCTGCCAAACGGGCGAGTATCATTTGTTGTTGCCGGAAAGAAACTTGAGATAGGTGAGGCATTTTACTTTGCGCGCGTAGACACTGGCCTCGTTCCCCTGGCGTACCCGGCGTTCCGCCGCGATGGCCAGTTTTACCTGCCACTGCAGGTTGCAACTGACATCGTTCCACGCATCACCACTGGCTTCATGTACGATGCGCAATACGCTGAGCTGCGCGTATTCAATACAGTGGCGCGGACCGGTACTGCTGAAATAATCGGTACACCGTGGAATGCCGGCGTGAACAGCGACCCGTCGGCGGTGCCGAGCATCGGGCCTGTGCGCAGGCAACCCGGTTCGCTGCGGCGACTGGTTGTCGTGGACGCAGGGCATGGCGGCGTGGACGGTGGTATGTCGGGCCCAATTGGGGGAGGTACTCCCGTCAGGGAAAAACACATAACGCTCGCCGTGGCGAAACTGGTTGCGCAGGAGCTGCGCAGCTCGGGTGTCGACATCCTGATGACGCGCACGACGGATACCTTGATCGCACTCTCGGACCGCGGGCGAATTGCAAACCGCGCCAAAGGTGATCTGTTCGTCTCGATCCACGTGAATGCAACGGGATCGCGTGCGAGCTGGGCTGCAAAAGAGCGGGGCTTCGAAACGTATTTTCTCGCCGAAGCCAAGACAGAGGAAGCGACGCGCGTCGAGCGGATGGAAAACGAGGCAGTGAAATTCGAGACGGGTGCGAACGCGCCGAGAGGCGACCCGCTCAGTTTCATCATCAACGACATGGCGCAGAATGAGCACCTGCGGGAGTCGAATGATCTTGCCGAGACAATTCAGCAGGGGTTGAAGACAATTCACCCCGGTCCGAGCAGGGGAGTGCAGCAGGCCAACTTTGCGGTGCTGCGCGGATCCTACATGCCGGCCGTGCTTGTGGAGATCGGATTCGGAACGAATCCAGCGGAGGCGGCGTGGATGAGTGATTCGGATACGCAGCGGACCATTGCGCGCACCATTGCTCAGAGTGTGCTCGCGTATCTCGAGCACTACGAGTCGCGCATCGGCGGGCAGTGATCGCCTTTCCAGTTTCCTCTCTGTCGCCATAGCCTCACCGCTCCCATATTGCAGCCGCGCCATTCACCGCTGCAGGGAGAAGCACTGGATTACATAAAGCAGCTGCAGTCCTCGCTTTCGGATCGTTACGACATCGACAGGGAAATTGGCGCCGGCGGAATGGCGACTGTTTATCTCGCCCGTGATCTCCGGCACGACCGGCGGGTCGCACTCAAGGTGCTTAAGCCGGACCTTGGCGCCATCCTCGGTCTCGAGCGGTTTCTCGCCGAGATCAAGGTCACGGCGAATCTACAACATCCGAACCTGCTGCCCTTGTTCGACTCGGGTGAGGCCAATGGACTGCTCTTTTATGTAATGCCGTATGTGGAAGGCGAAACACTTCGCAATCGCCTGGACCGGGAAAAGCAGCTTCCCGTGGACGAGGCGATACGTATGTCAGTCGCGATCGCAAATGCGCTGGAATACGCACATGCGCATAACGTCATCCACCGCGACCTCAAGCCGGAGAACATTCTTCTTCAGGCCGGACAGCCTGTCATCGCCGATTTCGGGATTGCCCTGGCCGTGAGCAAAGCCGGTGGAAACAGGATGACGCAAACCGGATTGTCGCTGGGAACACCGGCGTACATGAGTCCCGAACAGGCAACGGGCGACCGGATCATCGATTGCCGAAGCGACATCTATTCGCTCGGCGCAATGACTTATGAGATGCTGACCGGTGAGCCGCCGCACACAGGAAACACGTCGCAGGCGGTAATCGCGCGAATGCTTACGGAAAAACCGCGACCGATTCGTACGACGCGCTCGATGGTTCCGGAGTATGTGGAAACGGCTGTCATGCGCGCACTCGAAAAGCTCCCAGCCGACCGATTCTCGTCGGCGCGAGAATATGCAGAAGCATTGCACGGCAGGATGGAATTCGCAGGCGCAACTGGAATGCGCACCGCGGCGTCTGCAAAGCCCCGATCCGCCGTGCCTGGATTTCTTTCACGCTTCCGCGACCCGCTCGTCGCGTCTCTGGCGGTGTTGTCGCTTGTGCTGTTTGGGGCTCTAGCAATGCGCCGTCCCGCGGCTGAAGCGAACCGTGCTCCTGTTCGTTTTGTTCTGGCCATGCCTGACAGTGCTCGCGCTTTCAGCAATTTTCCCTGGCCGGGAGCTATCTCTCCAAACGGGACAATTGTTGTCTATTCCGTCCCGAAGGGCGACGGCTCGTTGCTTTACGTACAGCGAACCAACCAGCTGGACGGGCAGCCGATTCCCGGGACTAGCGGTGGATCGCAGCCTCTCTTCTCACCTGACGGCCAGTCTGTCGCGTTCGAAGCCGGCGGGAAGCTGAAGAAGGTTCGTCTCGATGGGAGCGCCCCGATTGCCGTGACCGACGCCGACGCCAACAACGGCGCTGACTGGACAGTCAATGACGAATTCGTCCTTGGATCCGAGCATGGAATCGCCGGACTTTCGCGCGTCAGCGCTTCGGGTGGCGAACTGACCGAGTTTGCGAAACCTGACACGGCCAAGGGCGAACTCGCGTACTTGTGGCCCATCGCATCGCCAGATGGAAAGACGGTTGTATTCACAGTCTGGTCAGGCAATCTCGCTTCATCCCGCCTTGCCACCGTTACGATAGACAAGGGCGATGTTGTGCCGCTCGATATTGCTGGGATCCGTCCGCTCACCATGATCGGTCGCATCCTTGTGTACCTGCGGGCTGACGGCGTAACCATGGCCGGTGAGCTGGATCGATCGGGTCGTCATCTGGCGGGAGCCGCTGTTCCCGTGCTGGATCCTGTTCCAGTTGCCGCCGGAAACAATGGCAATTCCGACATCTACGTCTCCAGTGGTGGTGCGCTGCTCACCTCTCGCGGCGGGCGAATGAGTCAGATGGTCTGGGCTTTAAGAGACGGATCCGTGAAGCCGGTATCGTCGGAGATACGGAGTTACTCCAGTCCAGTACTTTCGCCGGATGGCCAGAAGATCGCCGTACAAATCTCCGAGAATGACAAGGAAGCGGTCTGGATTCAGGACCTGGCAACGGGAACGCTTTCGCGCCTTACCACAATCAGGGCCGCAGCGTCACCTGTCTGGACGCCTGACAGCCGGTATGTACTGTTCGTTGGAGAGGGAGAGAAAAAGCGTTTTGCCATATGGAAGCAAAACAGCAACGGGGGCGCGCCGGCTGAAAAACTCTTCGA
>JACDDZ010000082.1 GCA_013816695.1 Gemmatimonadaceae bacterium | reverse complement strand
CGACGCGCGCGATGCAACGCTTGCGCGCGTCGCGACATCGACTGATCTCTCTGCTGCTGCAAACGCCGACCTCATTATCGAGGCAGCCACGGAGAACCGGGATCTAAAGTTCAAGATTTTCGGAGAACTCGATCGCATAGCTGCGACGAACGCGATTCTCGCAAGTAATACGAGCTCCATCTCGATCACGGAAATCGCACGCAGAACGCAGCGGCCCGAGAATGTGGTCGGGATGCACTTCATGAATCCGGTACCGGTGATGAAGCTCGTGGAGATCATTCGCGGACTTGCTACCTCCGATGCAACCACCGAAACGGTTGTTGCTCTGAGCAGCAAACTCGGGAAGACTCCTGTGGAAGTGAATGACTACCCGGGATTTGTTTCGAACCGCGTCTTGCTCCCGATGATCAACGAGGCTGTGTATTGCCTCATGGAAGGAGTGGGGAAGGCTGAAGCAATCGATCAGGTGATGACCCTTGGTATGAATCATCCCATGGGACCTCTGGCACTCGCCGACCTCATTGGTCTCGACACCTGTGTCGCAATTCTTGAAGTGCTTCACGACGGGCTGGGCGACCCGAAGTACCGTCCATGTCCGCTATTAAGGAAATACGTTGCGGCCGGATGGCTGGGGCGAAAGAGCGGGCGCGGTTTCTATACCTATTCCTGACACTCGTGAATTCTGACCTTCGCCTGCTCACCGAAGAACAAAGGGAGATTCGCAGCGTAGCGCGCGAGTTCGCACAAAACGAGATTGCGCCTCACGTCGCGCAGTGGGACAGAGATGCCCACTTCGAGCCGTCTATAGTTGGAAAACTGGGCGAGCTCGGCTTTCTCGGGATGCTTCTCCCCGAGGAGCATGGCGGACTGGGTCTCGACACAGTCACATATCTCATAGCACTTGAAGAAATCGCTGCCGTGGATGCGTCGACTGCGGTTCTCATGAGCGTCCATAATTCGCTCCCCACGCAAATGATTTTGCGGTTTGGGAGCGACGAACAGAAAAAAAGGTTTCTGCCAGGAATGGCGCGCGGTGAGATTCTCGGCGCATTTGCTCTTTCCGAACCGGACTCGGGCTCCGATGCTGCTTCGCTTTCAACCCAGGCAGTTCTTGAAGGAGATACCTGGGTTCTGAACGGCACCAAGAGCTGGGTTACGAACGGTGGTACTGCAGGCGCGATCATAGCGATGGCGCGCACCGATTCACGCGACAATCGAAAGGGAGGGCGCGGTATCGGCGCCTTTATAGTGACTCCCGATCTCCCGGGATTTCATGTCGGCAAGAAGGAAGACAAGATGGGCCTGCGCGCATCGCCAACGGTCCAGCTCAATTTTGACAATCTCCGCGTCCCTGCAGCCAACCTGCTTGGCGCGGAATCTCAGGGCTTCATCTACTCGATGCAGTCCCTCGAAAATGGGCGGCTTGGGATTGCCGCTCAGGCGGTGGGGATAGCGCGCGCGGCGCTTGAAGAGGCCACTCGGTACGCTGGAGAGCGCCGGCAGTTCGGGAAACACCTGAAAGACTTTGAAGCCATTCAGTTCAAGCTCGCGGATATGTCGACAAGAGTTACTGCGGCCCGTTCTCTGCTCCATGATGCAGCTGCCGCAAAGGACCGCGGGCAGGTCGTGACGCACGTCGCATCGATGGCCAAGCTATTTGCGAGCGAGACGGCGATGTGGGTAACCACGCAGGCGATACAGATTTTTGGCGGGTACGGTTACGTGAAAGACTATTCGGTGGAGCGCCTTTTCCGCGACGCCAAGGTTACCGAGATTTATGAGGGTACTTCTGAAATTCAGCGCATCGTGATCTCGCGTGCGCTTTACCATAGCTAGACCACACTAACTGCGAACTAAATGAAGATCTTTGATACGCTCTCTGAGATGGGACACGAACAGGTCGTGATGTGCAGCGATCCGGTTTCCGGATACCGCGGCATCATTGCGATCCACAGCACCACGCTCGGGCCGGCATTGGGCGGAACGCGGTTCTGGAGTTACGCCTCGGATATGGAAGCGCTAACTGACGCACTGCGTCTCTCGCGCGGCATGACCTACAAGAATGCAGTCGCCGGGCTGAATCTTGGCGGCGGTAAGGCAGTCATCATCGGCGACAACCGCACACGTAACCGCGAAATGCTTTTCCGTTCGCATGGACGCTTTGTCGAGAGTCTTGGCGGACGCTACGTAACCGCAGAAGATGTTGGAACCAGTACGTCGGACATGGACTTTGTTCACATGGAGACGGACTATGTCGCTGGACTGGCGGGGAAATCGGGCGACCCATCCCCGGTGACCGCGCACGGAGTGTTTCGCGCCATTCAGGCATCTGCATTCCACCGCTGGGGAAGCGACAGTCTGCAGGGCAAGACTGTCACGCTTCAGGGATGCGGCAATGTCGGCCGGTATCTCGCGAAAGAGTTGCATGCAGCCGGCGCAAAGCTCGTGGTTTCGGATATCGATCCGGAGCGCGCGAAGCGTGTTGCTGCTGAAACGGAAGCAAAAGTCGTTGAGGGCGATGCAATCTACAGTACGAAGGCTGACATCTTCGCTCCATGCGCACTCGGCGGGATCATCAACGACAAGACCATCGATGTGCTGAGGGTTGAGGTCGTTTGCGGTGGCGCGAACAATCAGCTTCTCGAAGAGCGCCACGGCGACATCCTTGAGGAGAAGCAAATTCAGTACACTCCTGATTATGTGGCGAATGCAGGCGGCGTCATCAACGTGTACGGCGAAGTGGCTGGGTGGAATTCAGAGCGCGCCTTCCGCAAGGCAGACGAGATCTATGACACAGTTCTCGGTGTGTTCGACATCGCACAATCGGACGGTGTTCCCACGTATGTCGCCGCCGACAGACTTGCAGAGCGCAGGCTGAAGGCAGTCAATGCAATGGTGCGCACGTGGCCGCAATGGCCGCGCAGCGCGACGTAAGGAAATGAGCGTCGAGCAGATTCCAATTGCGGCTGACCACGCCGGCTTCGAGATGAAGGAGAAGCTGGTGCTTGAGTTGAAGAAGCTGGGGTATCAACCCAATGATCTCGGCGCCTCCTCTGAAGACGCGACGGACTATCCCGATTTCGCCCATCCTCTCGCCCAGGAAATCTCGCGAGGGGATGCCAAGCGCGGCATCTTACTTTGTGGCAGCGGTGTAGGAATGGACATAGTAGCCAATCGTTATCCCCACGTCCGTGCGGCACTCGCGTGGAAGGCCGAGATTGCGGAGCTTTCCCGCAAGCACAACGACTCGAACGTGCTCGTCCTACCCGCGCGTTTCATTTCGGACGCCGAAGGCTTGGACATAATGAGGCGTTGGCTTGAAACTGATTTCGAGGGGGGCCGCCATGGCCGGCGCGTTGAGAAAATCGATACTTCCGCGGACACCATGTGACTGATTTCAATCTGAGAAGGGAAGATCCCGCGATAGCGGAGCTGATCGACAAGGAAGTCGATCGTCAGCGGCACGGGCTTGAGCTGATTGCCAGCGAGAATTTCGTTTCGGACGCGGTTCTCGAAGCGATGGGAACTCCGCTGACGAACAAGTATGCGGAAGGGCTGCCGGGCAAACGCTATTACGGCGGCTGCGAATTCGTGGATGAAGTCGAGCAGCTCGCGATCGACAGGGTTAAGCAGCTTTTCGGCGCCGAGCATGCGAATGTGCAGCCGCATTCCGGAGCGCAGGCCAACGCGGCAGTTTACCTCGCGTTCCTGAAGCCGGGTGAAACGGTACTCGGCCTCGATCTTTCGCAGGGCGGTCATCTTACTCATGGATCGCCTGTGAATTTTTCAGGCCTGCTGTACAACGCCATTCACTATGGTGTGACGGCTGAAGGACGAATCGACTACGACCAGATGCGGAAGCTCGCGCTGGAGAAGCGCCCGAAGATGATCCTGGCGGGTGCGAGTGCGTATGCGCGGATCATCGACTTTGAGCCATTCGCTGAAGTGGCGAAAGAGATTGGTGCAAAGTTCGTCGTGGATATGGCGCACTTCGCAGGACTTGTAGCAACTGGCTTTCATCCTTCGCCGGTGCCCTTGGCCGATGCCGTGACGAGCACTACGCACAAGACATTACGCGGTCCGCGGGGCGGGCTGATCCTGTGCAAGGCGGAGCACGCAAAGGCAATCGATAAGGCAATGTTCCCGGGTACCCAGGGCGGACCGCTCGAGCACGTGATCGCCGCAAAAGCTGTCGCGTTCAGGGAGGCGCTCGATCCGTCGTTCAAAACATATTGCGGACAGATTGTCGCGAATGCGCGCACTCTTGCCGATGCGCTCATCAAGCGCGGATTCAATGTCGTCTCGGGCGGAACGGACAATCACCTTATGCTTGTCGATCTGCGATCCAAAAACATCACGGGGAAGGCAGCCGAGAAGGCACTGGATGTCGCTGGAATTACGGTAAACAAGAACACAGTTCCGAATGAGACTCAGTCGCCATTTGTTACCAGCGGAATTCGTATTGGAACTCCGGCAGTCACAACTCGTGGAATGAAAGAGCCCGAAATGGAGCGCATTGCGGAGCTCATCAACGATGTGATATCCGCGCCTGAAGACACCGCGAACTTCGCGAAGGTGAAGGATGCAGTCCGCGAGCTGACTGACCGATTCCCGCTTTATCCCAACAGCTTCAACCCACCTGCGAGATAACGGACTTGAACACGCAGGTTTTTCGGGATGGCATCATGGAGCGGATCAGGCTCCGGGAAACGCGCTTTGACGAGCAGGCGTATCTGTTCGTGCTGTCCGCACTCGAGTTTTGCCAGAGCAGGCTTGATGCACGGCGTCACATCGCCGGCACTGAGCTCGCGCATGCGTGCCGCGATCTCGCCCTGGACCGTTACGGAGTAATGGCGCGCATTGTACTGGAGCGCTGGGGCATCAACTCTACCTCCGACATTGGCGACATTGTTTTCACGCTGGTCGATCTGGGTTTTCTTCTCAGCCAGGCCAACGACACGAAGGAAGATTTCGCGGACGTTTATGATTTTGACTCCGCGTTCGAACGCGACTACCCGTGGAGCTGCGCGACTTAGTCGTAGCGATCCTGACATCTGAAGAAGCACGAGAACGTGACCGGCTCGCGATAGAGGCGGGCACTCCGTCGCGGGTGCTGATGCAGAATGCAGGTGTGGCTGCGGCAATGAGGATCGTCCACCACTTCCGTGGGGATCTTTCGACCGGGGTGGAAATACACACTGGGCCCGGCAACAACGGGGGTGACGGATGGGTTGTTGCTGCGGAGCTTACTCGACAGGGGGTGCCTGTAAATGTCGTGGAGGCCGAGCCGCCGCGTACTGCGGATGCGATCAACGCGCGCGATTCGACGCGACTAGTTCAGACTTCCAGTTCGACCTCCCGACCGGGGATCGTGGTCGATGCTCTGCTCGGGACCGGCAGCCGAGGCGAACTAAAAGGCGTAATACGAAACGCAGTGAATACGATTAATGCCGCGCGACGTCAGGGCGCGAAGGTCGTGGCGCTGGATATTCCAACAGGTGTGGATGCGAATTCGGGTGCCACAGGCGAGCCGGTGGTTGCGGACCTGACTCTCAGTTTCGGGAGCGCGAAGCGCGGCCATCTGATCGCGCGCGCGAGTTGCGGGATTATAGAAATCCTCGACATCGGGCTCGGTGCCTTCGGATCACCCTCGGAGGGTGATGTCGCACTTGCCAGCCCCGACTGGGTGGCGGCGCATATACTCCGGATTGCCCCTGATTCACACAAGGGAACCCGAAGGCGACTGGCAATAATTGCGGGGGATGTCGGAATGGCGGGGGCAGCCATTCTTGCGGGCAGGGGCGCGTTGCGAAGCGGAATTGGATTGCTCCGCCTGATTGTTGCGAAGGAAAATCGGGATTCAGCTCACGTGGCAGTTCCCGCGGCGCTCGTCTCTACACACGACGATTTGTTGGCAGATCCAGCGGGAATGCTCTCAGTTGCCGACACAGTTGTTATTGGACCAGGCCTGCGCGCCGAAAATGCTGCTCGTCTGCTTGCCGCCGTTCCGAAATCCGTGAAACTGGTTGTGCTGGATGCTGGGGCGCTCGCAGCCATTGACAACAACGGCAATATGCTGCAGGAGTTCTGCGCTGGTCGCGAAGTAGTGCTGACGCCGCATCCAGCGGAGATGGGAAAGATGCTCGGCCTTTCAACAGCAGACATCCTGGAGCGAAGATTCGACATCGGCCTTCATCTCGCGAGTGTTGCGCGCGCCACTGTACTGCTCAAGGGGACACCTACGATTGTGAGCCACTCAGAGCGCGGAGGAATTGCGACCGCAACGGGGACGGCTGCGCTTGCAACAGGTGGAAGCGGGGACGTTCTCTCCGGGATGATTGGAACGCTGCTCGCGCAGACAGGCAATGGATTCGACAGCGCAGTTTGCGGAGCGTGGGTTCATGGACGCGCGGCGGAACTGTGTGGAAGTGTGCGGGGAGTGACGCTGGACGATATCCTCTTCGCAATGCCAGCCGCGTGGAGTTCTCGGGGACCGTTGGTGAAACTTCCGGTACTCGCGTCGCTACCTTTCGTTCAATGAGCGATGGAACGCAGCTAGGTCCCGGTCCCGAATTCGACAGGATTCGCGAGATGATTGCAGCGGCCGGACACAGCGCTCAGCACATAGGTGATGACGCTGCTGTCCTCGATATCGGTTCTCCTGAAAAACTTGTTGTCAGTACCGACACTTCGGTTGAGAACGTGCATTTCAGGCGCGACTGGATGACATTCGAAGAGATCGGATACCGCGCAGTGGCCGCTGCGCTAAGTGATATTGCAGCTATGGGTGCAATGCCACGAGGAGTAATTGTCGCGTACGGGGTTCCGACCGCGGACAGCAGTGCACTCAACGACCTCGGGCGTGGCGCGGGGACCGCTGCACTTGCATCAGGGACATTCATAGTCGGCGGCGATATCTCGTCATCGGCTACAGTCACGGTCACCGCAACGGTACTCGGAGTCGCAAAGCGGCCGCTCTTGAGGAGTGGTGCGCGCCCCGGCGACCTGATCTACGTGACCGGAATTCTCGGCGGGCCCTCGATGGCATTGAAAGCTCTCAAGGAAGG
>JACDDZ010000081.1 GCA_013816695.1 Gemmatimonadaceae bacterium | reverse complement strand
CATTTCAGACCGATCCGGTAACGGGACGCGTGGTCCTCGATTCAATCACAGGAAAGCCAAAGGCCGCGACTTACGAGCGAAACCGGAACACTCCCGCGCGCATCGCAGCACGACGCACTCATTACGAAGACTGGATTGCTGCGATCCTCTTCAATCACCTGATATCGGCCGCAGATGCGTACGTGGCCGCCAACCTTTGGGACTTCCCGGTCAACGTGAAGGGTGGAATCAGTGCGCGGCACTCCGCACAGGTAGTCGCGACGCTGCAGTGGTAGCAGACTCTCCGATCGGAGTCTTTGATTCCGGCATCGGGGGGCTGACTGTATTCCGCGAGTTGATTCGTCAGCTTCCCAATGAGAGCATCGTCTACTTCGGCGATACCGCGCGTGTCCCCTATGGGCCAAAGAGTCCCGATACAGTTCTAAGGTATAGCCAGGAGATTGGCGCCTTTCTCGAGCAGCAGGGAATCAAGGCGCTGGTTGTAGCGTGTAACACTGCGACTGCGCACGCAGTGCCCGCACTCAGGGCGTCCCTGAAAGTTCCGGTTATCGGCGTCATCGAGCCAGGTGCACGGGCTGCTGCGGCCGCAACGAAGTCAGGGAGTGTCGGCGTCATCGGTACTGAGGGGACGATCCGGTCGCGAGCCTACGAGAGCGAGATTCTCAAAATTCTCCCGGATGCACGTATCAGCGCTGCCGCATGTCCGCTCTTCGTGCCACTTGTGGAGGAGGGTTGGCTCGAGACGGAAGCTACAGGTGTGATAGCGCGCGAGTACCTGACACCTTTGCGCGATGCGCATATCGATACGCTCGTGCTCGGTTGTACACACTACCCGCTGATCAAACGCGCCATCGGTACTGTTGTTGGCCGCGAAGTGCGGCTTATCGACAGCGCTGCGGAAACTGCAGCCGAAACTGCGCATGTCCTGCGCGACCAGAATCTGCTGGCCGGCGAAGGCTCCACCGCACGATACAGATTCATTGCTTCAGATGCGCCTGAGACCTTCCTCAGGCTTGGGCAGCGCTTTCTAGGTGCTGCGATCGAGCGAGTTGAGACAATTACCCTCGGCTGATCCATCCGCTTCACGCAGCTCCACAACAGACTCACTCACAACCAGATACGTCGCCGCATCGAGCCAGGACCCTGCGTTCCCGAAAATTCCGCCAGCGGGTGATCGCTCCAGTGCTGCCACATGCGAATGTCCATAAACCAGAAGATCGATCGCGCGATCCGCGCCGAGCTTTGCGAGCGCAATCTGCCTGAGTCCTTCACCGCCATCCCGCGCGCGGTAGCTTCGGCTTGCTCCCGAGCTCCCCATTGCAATCCGCGTTGCTGTGTCAGGGTGCAGCCTGCGGAGCGCCTTGATCGCGAACTGATTGCGCATGACAGGCCGGATCATCCGATAGCCACGATCTTCCTGGTCGCGCAATCCGTCGCCATGCTCGATGCGAACCTTCCATCCCCCAATGTTGCCTTCCCACGCATCGGTGAAATAGTCGACTCCAACGTCTTCGCGCAGAATCTCGCCACCCCAGCAGTCATGATTTCCAGCAACCCATATGATCTCGACGCCGCTGTCGCGCAGATCAGCGAGTGCCGCGATTACCCTGAACCCGGTCCGCGGAATAACAGACTTCCACTCGAACCAGAAATCGAACAGGTCCCCGTTGATTATGAGAGTTCCGGCTCGTCCAGGCAAAAACTTCAGGAAGCGCAGGAGGCGTCGCTCCACGTCAGGTGGAGCGACGCCGAGATGCGTGTCGGATAGGATATATGCTGGGAGCTTTGGCACACGCCAAAATACCCATGCGGGACAACCTTTACAAACATTCCCGCGGCGGGCAATTTCGCCTGTAATGGCTGCGCCCGAACATTCTATTGAGGTAAGAGTCAGGTACGCCGAGACTGACCAGATGCAGGTTGTGTATCACGCCAATTATCTGGTGTGGTGTGAGATCGGCCGCACTGAGCTTATGCGCTCGCTCGGGGCAGCATATTCCGAGGTAGAGCATCAGGGTGTCCGCCTCGCAGTGACGGACGCATCGCTTCGCTATCACGCTCCCGCCAGGTACGACGATCGCATCACTGTGACAGCTTCACTTGGTGATGTACGTTCGCGGACCGTCGAATTCAAATACCTTATCACGAACGCCGACACTGGCGCCCGTCTCGTTTCTGCGGCCACTACTCTCGCGGCTATCACCCACGAGGGTCGGCTCACAACACTTCCAACTAATCTCCGAGAGCTTTTTGCAAATGCGTCGAAATAGCCTGCCTCTGCTTGTGTTGTGTGCGGCCATCCTGTGTTCACCGCAGGCGAATGCGCAGGGGTCATCCGGGTCACTCACGAAGGCGCAGGTGGCGTTGTGGGCGAAACTCCTTCAAATGACTGACGGCAGGAAACTGGATACATCGCTCGTACGTCATGCGTTGGGCTCTACGGTTCCGGCACTGCGAGCGAATGCGGCTCTCGCAATTGGTCAGCTGGGTCGCGCCACAGGGACCCCGGGCGTCGCAATTCTTCGTTCCGCCCTTGGGGACAAAGACCCAAACGTTGTGTCAAACGCCGCGTATGCGCTCGGCCTGCTCGGAGACTCAGCCGCGGTGGGCAGTCTGAGGAATCTGCTCTCTCGTGAGCCGGGCATAGGTATGAATGCGGCCTGGGCACTCGGTGCAATTGGAGCAGCTGCAAGGCCCGCAATTCTCTCGGCACTTGCGGATCGCGGGATCAATCCGCGCACCAGAACCCAGGTACTTCTCGCGGCCGCGAAACTGGCGCCCGTGCCGGTCGCGGAGCTGCGTCCATATCTCGCGTCTGCAGATGCCTCTCTTGTGTGGGCAGCATCATATGCAATTGCGCGAGGGCGGGCCGTCCCGGGGGCGCGGGACATGATTGCACTGGCAGAAAACCGGACTGTGGAACGCACCTGCCGCGCCTGCAATCCGGTCGAAACCGAGACTCCATACTACAACAACACTGTCGCCACCCATCGCGCGCGCGCGGAAGCCGCGCGAATGTTGATCAAACGAGTCGTCGGTGATTCGCTAGTGCCACCGGCAATCGCGGCACTCAAGCATCTAATGAAGGATGCGCACCCGCACGTTCGAATCAATGCAGTCCGCTCACTGTCCACTTTCGGGCCCTCAGTGCGGTCGGAAGTCATTGCAGCAACGAACGACCGCGATCCGAACGTGCGCATCGCAGCAGCGCAGGTCGTAGGTGGAGTGCTCGATACAACCCTCGCCGGCTGGACGGGCATCTGGATGCGCGATACTTCGTTCATGTACCGCACGAGCATTGCGGCTTCGGCAGCAGCCATAGGTGTCACTCTACCGGCGACGGTAACGTGGGAACAGGACAGTGACTGGCGCTATCGGGCAGCCCTGGTCGGCGCGACAGGCTCACTTCCAAACCGTACATCTATAGACCCTGTAGTGATGCGAATGCTGGCTGATGCAGACCCTCGCGTACGAGCGACGGCAATGAGCGTCGTCATTCCGCGTGATACGCTCAAGGTGACACCGGAGATTCGGGCAATCGCACTTCGCATGTTGGCGGATCCGCATGTCGACGTGAGAACGAGCGCCATCGACGCGTTATCCAGAAGTCCCCGGGTATCCGATCTCGAGATGATTCTCGCCTCCTACGAAAAGTCTCGAGCCGACTCCGCCAACGACGCGCGAATCTCGGCGGTGCATTATCTGGCGGAGCTATGGAAGCGTGACAGCGCGAATTTCCCGGCAACTTCGCGGCAGGCTCTCGAACGCATTGGAGCACCTACAGATCCCCTCGAGAGAAATGCGGCCGGTGCGTCGGCGCTGTTTGCCGCATGGCCGACAATCCTTCCGCCCACGCGGAACTCGGCCTGGTACGAGGACGTGGTCCGTAACCTGATTGCTCCCGCCCTTCGCGGGCAGAAGCCAACGCTCACTCTCAACACTGTTCGCGGCCCCATTGTCCTCGAGCTCTTTGCAGTGGACGCGCCATTGACGGTGAACAACATCATTTCACTCGCGAAAGCAGGCTATTACAACAAGGGAACGCGCTTCCATCGCGTAGTACCAAATTTCGTTGCGCAGGATGGAGATCCTACGGGGACCGGCAGCGGCGGGCCGGGGTACTCAATTCGGGATGAAATGAACGCGCATCGCTACGAGCGCGGAGCGCTCGGAATGGCGCTCTCGGGTCCCGACACTGGAGGCAGCCAATACTTCGTCACACACTCGCCGCAGCCACATCTGGATGGAGGTTACACGGTTTTCGGCCGCGTGCTGTCCGGATGGTCAGCGCTCGACACAATTGTGCAGGGCGACCTGATCAAGTCGGTCACAGTCCGCAAGTGAGCTCTCCAATGAATCGCATCGTCGCGCTGATCCTATGCGCGGGCCTCGTGGGCTGCGCTCAGTCTAAAGTTGTCACGCCTCTGCCGGGGGTAATCGCGCCTGTCGCGGCACTCCCGAATATTGCGCTTGCACCCGGATACAAGCATCTCGTTTTCAACTGGGACTATGAGGATGCAGACCTCACGGGACGTGGAGAGGGTTCAGCCCGGATAGCTCCGCCGGACAGTGCGCGAGTAGACCTGTTTCTCGGCGGAGGAATGGGCGGCGCTGCCGCCCTCGTTGGTGACACACTGCGCACTCCCGGGATCGATTTGATCAAGCGCTATCTTCCACCGCCCGCGATGCTCTGGGCCGGCCTTGGACGCCTTACGATACCGGCTCTTCCTGACACCATCGTCCGCGCCGAGGGTGATGTAGTTCGCGCAGATATCGGTCGTCCGGTTGCGTGGCGGGTCACTGTGAAACATGGACAGTTGATTCGCCTCGATCGCATCAATGACGGACGGGTGATCGAATGGGTTACCCGCGACAGCACCGGCAGTCTTGAATATCAGGTACCTTCGGCGCGCAGAAGGCTTACCATTAAGGTGACTCAGTCACGACAGGTCGGGGGATTTGATTCGTCGATTTTTACTTTCTAGTGCGTTGATGCTCACCGCCTGCATGCCCTACGGGTTTGCGGGCGGCGGCCTGCCATCGCATGTCAGAACGATTGCTGTGCTTCCTTTCGACAATCAGACAGCTGCCCCGGAATTGCAGCGTGAAGTTTTCGACGTGCTCCGTGCGCAGCTCTATCGCAAGCTGGGTCTCCGCGATGCGACCGAGGCGAAAGCGAATGCCCTGGTTCGCGGATCGATTCAGCGATATGAAACGGATATCCCCATTGGATACAGCGCGGATAATCCGGCGACAACTTCTGCACGCCGGATGCTGCAGATCTCGGTTGATGTGGAGCTTGTTGATCAGGTAAGTGGCAAGACGCTCTGGCAACGGAAAGGTCTTATTGCCCAGGGTCAGTACGAAGAGCGTGGCGAAGCGCAAGGTCGTCAGAAAGCCATCGAGCGCATGGTAAACGACATTGTGCAGGGTGCCCAATCGCAATGGTAAGACGTCGCGGTGCCAGTGCACTCGGGTGCATGTTCTCACTTGTACTGATCGCGGCCTGCATCTATTTCGGCGGATCGTTTGCGAGCGCATACCTGGACTACTACCGGTACAAGGACGCAATGAAGCAGGAGGCAAAATTCTCGCTTAAGCACACCGACGTGGAGATCCAGTCTCGGCTCAAGGTGTTTGCTGACTCGCTCGGACTCCCGCCCAGCGCGAGCATGGTGCGGGTAAGCCGCAGCAAGGCGCGAGTTGTCGTTTCGGGGAGTTACCTGCAGTCAATTCCAGTCCCCGTTGTCGGCATCCGCAAAGTGAGATTCAATCCAAAGGCTGAGGCAACGTTCTGACCTTTTTTGATCCTGCGCGAAAAATCAGCAGCTTGAACGAACTGGTCGCATGGCGCGCGCAGCAGAAGGGAAATGTCGTTTTTACCAACGGTGTTTTCGACCTGCTCCATCCCGGCCATATCGACATCCTTACCAAATCACGTGCACTTGGTGATGTGCTGATTGTCGGGTTGAACACCGACGCGTCCGTAAAGCGGTTGAAAGGTGAGAGTCGACCGGTTCGCAGCGAAGCCGAGCGCGCCTGCGTACTGGCGGGCCTCGAGTCTGTTGACCGCGTCGTGCTCTTCGACGAAGACACGCCGCTCGAGCTGATTATCGCCGTTCGTCCCAACGTGATTGCAAAAGGCGCCGACTACTCGGCCGAAACGATCGTTGGGGCAAAAGAAGTGCACGGTTGGGGCGGTCGGGTTGAAGTCATACCTTTGACGCCCGGGCAATCCACAACATCAATCATTCAAAAACTTCGTGACTCAAACTAAAGCACGCGAAAATCGCACAGCGGCGGCAATGCGGCCCGTGTCAATCGAACGCGGCGTGGCACCATATGCCGAAGGTTCCTGCCTGATCTCGTTCGGCACGACCAAAGTCCTGTGCACCGCGTCAGTGGACGAAGGCGTGCCGGGATGGAGGAGAGGGTCTGGTCAGGGTTGGCTCACCGCCGAGTATGCCATGCTGCCACGCGCAACGCGCACCCGTAATTCTCGCGAACGCTCGCAGCTGGGCGGACGCACCCACGAGATCCAGCGGCTTATCGGCCGCAGCATGCGTGCGATGCTGGATGATTTCAACTTCGGCGAGTTCACCGTGAAGATTGACTGCGATGTCCTCGTTGCCGATGGTGGAACGCGGACGGCCGCGATAACGGGAGCGTCAGTTGCTGTGGTGGATGCATTTCAATGGCTGGTCGATCAGGGCAAGATTCCAGTGACGCCAATCAAGCGTAGCGTGGCTGCCGTGAGCGTCGGCATCATTGACGGAGAGCCGCGGATCGACCTTGACTACGATGAAGATGTTCGAGCGGAAGTGGACATGAATGTTGTCATGGCGTCTGCGAAGAGCTTCGTTGAAGTTCAGGGAACCGGAGAGCACGGAACCTTCGATCGTGACCAGCTGAATCTCCTTCTCGACCTTGCTGTTGCCGGTATAAAGGACTTGGACGCGCTTCAGCGGAAGACACTAGGCAGTTGACCATTGAGCGGATCGTGATTGCGACGAGAAGCGAAGGGAAGATGCGTGAGCTGCGCGACGTGTTCGCAGCTGCCTCGCTTGCGGTAACCGACCCCACCGAGCTGGGCATTCCGGAGACACCCATCGAGGATGATC
>JACDDZ010000080.1 GCA_013816695.1 Gemmatimonadaceae bacterium | reverse complement strand
CCGTCGATAGGCGGGAGTGGCCTCCGCTGACTGACGGGCACGCTTGAAATACATGCACCGACTGCTTCCCGTATTTCTGCTTCCAACAGGAATAGTTCTCATCCTGTTGTTCATCGGCATCGCAAAACGCCGATGGAAATTCATATGGGCTGCTGCGCTTGTGTTCTTCGTTTGCAGCATGCCAGTCACAGGTTCTGCGCTGGTGGATTTTCTCGAGCGCGGCCAGCAGCGTTCCAGCGTTGAATCGTTTCCGCCATCCGACGCAATCGTTGTACTGAGCTCGGGGAGAGCAACGGCTCCCGGGCCTGGGGCCGTAAGCGAATGGCACGACCCGGACAGGTACTTTGCAGGCGTCGAGCTTTTCGCAGCCGCCCGCGCGCCGCTTGTGGTTTTCACCGGGGGCGACGTTGAGGGTCAGCCGCCAGGAATTACAGAGGGAAAAATTCTTGCCGCTTATGCCCGGAAGAGCGGAATACCAGACAGCAGTATTGCAGTTTCTGGTCAAGCGCGGAATACGGAAGAGGAGGCTGGTGGCGTTCACACGCTCCTCAGCGCGCGCTTGAAGGATTCGAGCGGTGCCGCACCCCGTAAGCCGCGCATCATACTTGTCTCATCCGCGTTCCATCTGCCACGCGCGAAAATGCTTTTCGAGAGTGAAGGCATGGTGGTCACACCATTTCCCGTTGATTTTCTCGGGAGCTCTCACCGGCCGGTTTCGCCGCTCTCCTTCATCCCGAGCGCCGGCGGATTGCGCCAGACGGAATTCGCGATTCGCGAGCTTTACGGCAGGCTATTCTACTCAATCGCACGGTGATGGACATTCTTAAACGCCCACAAGACCCGATGATCACCCAGCCGTACCCGCAAGTATCGTGAGGATTTTTGGACGACCCGCCCGCCGCTATCTGGCGAGTGTTCCGCACATACCTGAATACGTGCAGAGCGCGGCTCGCTGCATCAGGCTCTTCCAGAATCCATGGACCGTACTGCGCTGTTACCTGACGCGCAGCACTCCACCCGGCCATGTCCTAAGACTCCGCCAGGGAATGACTATTCACTTGTCGGAAGATCCATTTGACATTGTCACGGTGTTTGGTCTTTTCGTCCGACAGGATTACGGGTTGATTGCTCCAGGCAGCAAGGTCGTGGACATTGGCGCCAACATCGGTGTCTTTACACTCTTCGCGATTCACTGTGGCGCGTCAGTGGTCCATGCGTACGAACCCAGCGGCGATTCATTTCAATGCCTTCGCCGCAACCTTGACGAAAACCGATTGAACGGGAAGGTCTCAAGCTTTCGGTCGGCCGTCAGCAAGGGGCCTGAGCGAGTCGTGCCGTTCCCACGCCGGTCCAGCGTGTACAACGCTTTGGGAAGCGGAACCCAATCAGGAGATGGGTTCGACGAAGTGCCTCTCGAGACACTCGCGACAGTCATCGAGCGAATCGGGCACGCTGACCTGCTGAAAATGGACTGCGAGGGGGAAGAAGAACAAATTATCGATGGCGCCGGATTGGATGTAATGCAGCTGGTTGATGAGATCAGGCTGGAATATCACAACGGGCGGGGAGCAGTGATCAAGCAGCTGCTCGCTGACCGCGGCTTCAAGCCTACTTTCTGGTGGGAAGCGGATGCACGCGGCGGACTCGGCTGGTTTGAGCGTCTGTGAGCACGGCCGCACTGATATGCCCTGACGGCCTGTCCGTTTCGCTCTTCTGTAAGGGAATAATCAGGGAGCTTCGTTCCGCTGGCTGGAATCGGGTGCTCGTACTCACCGAAGTCGGGTCATACCGCGAGGACATCGAGTCCCTCGGCGCAGAGTGCGTGGATGTTCCTGTCGCTCGGTTCATCGATATAGTGGGAGACATTCGGTACACACTCACACTAGCCCGGATACTGCGCTCCGAACATGTCGAGGGCGTCCTGGCGTTTTCTACCAAGCCAAACGTTTTCGGTGCGTTTGCCGCGAAGCTGGCCGGCAGTCACCACATCGTGACTCACGTTGTGGGAATGGGCTCGGTGTTCGTGCCCCAGATGTCACTCCCTGCGAAAGTGATGCGTGGAGTTATGCGAGCGCTGTACCGGATGTCGTCCCGGATTGCGGATCATGTCTGGTTTACAAACCCCGGCGATCGCGACTTTTTCGTGCTCTCCGGAATTGTGGAAGAAGAGAAGGCGATTCTTTCGCGGAATTATCTTGATACTCAGTACTACATGGCAGGCAGCGAGTCGCTCGAATCTGTTCAGGAGCTGCGCAGGGAACTGGGCATCGCTGCGGATGCAACGGTTGTGGTAATGGTCGCGAGGCTCATCTGGCCCAAGGGTATCGGAGAGTTTGCCGGAGCCGCCGAAATTCTTCGCGAAAAATGCCCGCGATGCTTTTTCATACTCGTAGCGCCTGAGGAGCCGCCGAGCCCTCACACTGTTCCCGTTGCAACTGTCCGGAGCTACGAGAAGCTTGGAAACTTCAAGTGGTTAGGGTTTCGGAAAGACGTCCGCCGGTTATATGCCCTCTGTGACGTCGCCGTGCTCCCGACTTATTACAAGGAAGGCGGATATCCGCGCGCTCTCCTCGAGCCCATGTCGATGGGCAAGCCCCTGGTCGCCTCAACGAGCGAAGACTGCAGGGCAACAGTTGACGAAGGGCTCAACGGATTTCTGGTCCCACCGAGGGACGCCGAGGCTCTTGCCTCTGCGATTCTCAAGCTCGCCGAAAATCCTGAGTTGCGGCAGCAATATGGTGCGCATTCCAGGCAGAAAGCTGTCGGTGAATTTGATGAAAAGGTCATTTTGCGAAAAATGATTTCCCAGGCTGGGTTGGTGCCCGATAGTATTGCTTAAGACGCGCTCGGCAAGTATCGTGGATACCTGTCTGCATGACAAACATTTTGGAATCAGCGCCGCGAAAGTGCCGGCCGATCCGAGGATATAGTGGAAGAACGCAAGCTCGAAGAAATCGCTTTTCACGATAAGCTGCGCGATGGCGCTTACGAACAGCGCTGGTCGCCGGAAGCCGAAGCGCGCGTTGCCCACGAGCCCGTGTGGGCCAACTTCAAGTATTACTCCATTGAACAGAACAGCATCGATTTGATGCGTAAGTGGCTTCTGGAGAACTGCCGCGGCTCGGTCATCCTTGACTATTGTTGCGGCAACGGCGACGAGTCACTTTTTGTCGCCAGGAATGGCGCAAAAAAGGTCGTGGGAATAGACATTTCGCCGCTGTCCATCCAGAACTGCAACGAGCGGGCTGCGGCGGAAAATCTGCAGGACACTGTTTCGTTCAAGGCCATGGACGCCGAGGCGATGGAGTTCGACGACAACACTTTCGATTTCATGATGGAGTACGGCGTCCTTCACCATCTGGATCTTCACAAGGGGATGGCGGAGCTTGCCCGGGTACTGAAGCCGGGCGGATGCATGGTGTGCACCGAAACCCTCGGTCATAACATTCTCATCAAAACGTACAGGCGGAGGACTCCCGAGCTCCGGACGGCCTGGGAAGCGGAGCACATTCTTACGAAGGAGAGCTTCGACATCATCAAGCAGTATTTCGGGAGGATCGAGATGCACTTCTTTCATCTCTTTGCTCTCGGAGCCGTACCCTTCCGCCACACACCTTTCTTCCCGGTTATTCTCGGGGCCCTCCGCCTGATTGATAGTGTCCTGCTGAAGATCCCCGGGTTGCGGTGGCAGGCGTGGCAGGTGGTGTTCAAACTTTCCGAGCCCAGAAAGACCCGGTAAAGTCGGTCCTGCCGGATTTGGTGCTAGGTTGGCAACGGCAGATCTGCAGCGGCGACAACTGCCCCATTCCTGTTAGGAACGAAGTGCCGCTCAAACATGGTGTAACTCAGGTACGCGAGCGGCAGCGCCAACAACTGGCATGCAAGCAGTGGTAGTCCGTCTCGAACTCCAAAGACCGGTTTAACGAATACGGCGATCAGCGCGGCGTATACGTAAATGCCGTAGCAGTATCGCCCCACAGTGGATAGCGGCGTCCGGAAGAGTCTGAAGAACGCGACGATGTCTCCCCGGCGCGGGGCGGCAAAAACAAGCAGCGCGGAACTCACCGCGAGCATCATCCCCACTTTCGCAGTCCAGAACAATCCCGGACTTGCATGTTGTATGAGCGCCGCCACAACTGCGGCGAGGCTAAACAACATCGTACGCACGCCAGGGGAAAACCATAGAATTGGCTTGCTCCGGTACGCTGCGACGAGGCCGATGATGAAGAGCAATGCGTTGCCAAAGCCTGTGCGCGGCTCTGCAGAGTTGTCGCCGAGCTCTACCGCGATGATCGCCGCAATGGCACCCAGGGCCAGCAGGAGGAAGGCCGGTAGCTTGCTGCGGTGCCGGCTAAGGACGAGGCAAAAAAACGGCGTCATTATGTACAAATGCAGTTCCGCCGCAATCGACCAAAGCGGTCCTACAATCGGATTACGAGGCATGATCCCCAAGTACTCAAGCGTCACCATTCGAACTCCGAGACTCTGCCCCAGGATCCCCAGACGAATCGCAGTTCCAATGGTGAGAGCGAGCCAGAACAGCGGCAGAATACGCCTTGCCCGATTCCGCCAGAAAGTTTTCGCTCCCTGCAGGGACGACTTATATCTTCCGCCGGCAAACGATTGGCCTTGCAGGTAACCGCTCGTAACGAAAAAGATCCATACCCAATAGGCGCCGTTCACAGAAAACCTCGGATCCACAGGCTCCATTGAATGAGCCCAGATAACGCCGAGCGCCGCCACGCCACGAACTACGTTTATGTCGTCGGATACGGACTTAAGCATCTTTCACCCCGAAGCCTGCGTATTTACCTCCTGCATGGGATTACGATCCAGGCGTCCAGGTGAAAGCCGCATTTAGCTCCTTGTTCGTTTCATTTCGCAGGAAATTTCGATTCCTGCGTTTTCCGGTCGAGAAGGATCCGTCAAAACGCATTGGGCCCAACTGGCGGGTCCAGCGAACGCCACCTGTGAGCTCGACGTCGTGCAGCGGTGGAAACGCTGCCGTCCAGAAGTATTGGGCGCGCAGCGAAAACTCATCGCGGCGTACACGCTCTAGAAAGAAGCCTCCGAGCCCCCACTTCCTGAAAAAATCCATTCCAACGAGTTGGGATTCGCCACCAGGTCCGATAGATGCCCCGAGCAGTTGACCACGCTGTGTATGGCCGTGAGGAGCGTGCAGATAGAAAGGCGCATTGGGGCGGATTCCAGGACGATCCTGGCGCAGCGACTGGAGATTTGTGACTTCGGCGTAAAACCTGTTGAATGAGTCGGACGTCTTGTTGAATCCTTTGACCAGTCCAATCACATGTCCCGAGCTGTGTTCGAGCTCACTAATAAGGTCGGGCGTGTCGTAAGAGGCATCTTCGCGTGCCCACTCGCCGTACAGCTCGAACTGACTCGCCGGCAGGACATAGCGGGCAAGAAATGAAAGACGCTGGTCATCCACGCTGTGACCCTGCGGATTGCTTGTTGTCGAAAGGCTCTTGGCAAGGAACGGCTGGAGCAGTCGGGTGAAAGTACGCGTTCCCACGCTGTCCCATGGAAGCGTGAATGTCCGGCCGAAAGCCAGAGTAAGCCCACGCGTTCCATGCGGAACGAAGGTGATCAGGGACGAACTGATCATGTCATGATCGTTTGTCGGGTCAGAGTCGAAATAGTCAGACTCGGTTGCTCGCCCCCAAAACGCTTCCAGGCCAAGGCGACCAATCCCAATATTGAATGGGCTCCGCGTTTTCGCGAAGAGATGGGGAAAGCCGGGCGCGGTGTTGGTGAAAAGAATGGCGTTGGAAATTCCCGGCCCCCACCAGATATTTTCATTCGATAAACCGACGCCAATATTCCGGCCATCGAGGCGCACATAACTCTGGCCGGCATCGACGTTGATGTAGGAGTCCGGCCCAAATCGCTGAGGCAGATCGATCTGGTAATACAAGCCGCTGGCGTACCCTGAAACTGCGTCAGTGAATCGCGGAAGTGAGTCGAAGCCGCGGTTTTGCTGATATGAGAATTCCGGAAGAGCGCCAATTGTCACCGGGCCCGCCCGGAAGATCGCGCCGCCCTGAAGTCCAGCCGACAACCCGCGACCCGCCCACATCGAGCCGTTGTTGCGGTCCACCGGGATTGCGCTGTTGTAGGTACTCGCCAGCGAGAATGGCATCACGGTCACTGTACGATTCAGCGTCGTCGCATAACCCATCGTCGGGCTCCAAAGCTCCCCTGAACACCTGGGCGACGACACATTATCCGAAAGGCGCCGCGCCAGTAGCGGAATGGCAAGCGATGTATCGGCTAGCTCCATCAGGCGAACATAGTCGGCTCCCGGGCCCGCGAGCTGAGTCGTACGTACCTGCGCATTCCGCGCGCAGCCCTGGGCATCGCCACGGGTGGCGGCGAGCACGGACGTGATAATCGAGGCCAGCGCGGCCGCGCGAATTACGCTTGTCAAAATTTATTTCCCTGATTGAGTGGAGCGCGCCCTTCACATTATTGTACTGTGCAGGTTGGTCAACCCTAAAATTAATCCTGAATCTTGTTACAGGCCCATAAACTCGCTGTGAACCTCGATCGCCAGGAAAATCGAAGCCGTGAACTTGTCTACAACAACTTCGCGTGACGGAACTGCTTCCCGTGGTAACGATCATCACCACTGTGCATGACCTTGAGCCATACATCGGTCAGTGCATCGACAGCGTGTTGCTTCAGACGTATACGCGCTGGGAGCAAATCGTTGTTGACGACGGATCCGTAGATGGCACGCGCGAAATTGTAGAGAGCTACTCCGACCCGCGAATCAGATATGTGCGGCTGCCCAAACGCGGTGTCCCTGGACTCGCGGAGGGATACAATGTTGCGCTTTCGGAAGGCAGGGGTTCCCTGGTTGCGGTGCTCGAGGGCGACGACTACTGGCCAGCCGACAAGCTGGCAATCCAGGTTGCCTCTTTCCAGGATCCCCATGTCCAGCTCTCCTGGGGAGAAGCCATACTGGTTGACGGCCGAGGCCAGCCTAATGCCAAATGGCCGCGGGGGCGTCGGCAGCAGACCGATATGCCAACTGAACAGTTATTCCGGGAACTGACCTGCTCGAACGTTCTTACGCCCACTGTGACCGTGATGGTTCGA
>JACDDZ010000079.1 GCA_013816695.1 Gemmatimonadaceae bacterium | reverse complement strand
TGGGGAAGGATCGACCTCGTTGTCGCAGACCTGCCAGTCGGGTTTCTCTTCATCCTCGCCATCTCATCGCTTGGAGTCTACGGAATCGTGCTTGCTGGTTGGTCCTCCAACAACAAGTACGCGCTGCTGGGCGGACTTCGGTCCAGTGCGCAGATGATCTCGTACGAAATTTCGCTGGGGCTCTCGACTATCCCGGTGCTGCTGCTGGCCGGAAATGTGACGCTTGGGAGCATTATCAATCAGCAGGCTTATGGCGGATGGAATGTCGTGAACGTCACGCTCGCGTTCCTGATCTTCATGATCGCGGCGTTCGCGGAAACGAACAGGCTTCCTTTCGACCTTCCGGAAGCCGAGTCCGAGCTTATCGCCGGATACCATACGGAGTACAGCGCGATGAAGTTCTCGCTCTTTTTCATCGCCGAGTACGCTAACATGGTTACCGCCAGCGCGCTCATGGCGACGCTGTTTTTCGGCGGTTGGGATGTCCCGTTTACCGGACACGACAACATCGGCCCTTACAGCATCTGGCTGTCGCTGCTGTCGATCGCGATTTTCGCACTCAAGACCAGTTTCTTCATTTTCGTGTTCATGTGGATTCGCTGGACACTGCCGCGCTTCCGCTATGACCAGCTCATGTCGCTGGGATGGAAGATCATGCTTCCCGCAGCACTTGGTTACATCGTGGTGATGGCAATTGTGATTCTCGCGCTCGACGCCGCGGGTATTCACCGTGGTGCGATGCACGCGGCAATCCTCGGCGCCGTGAACCTGATAATTGTGGTTCTGGTCGCGGCGGTCCTTGATCGCGGCCGTATCATCAGCCCTGCCTACGGACGCATGGACAAGAAGAATGTCGAAAAACTTCGCGAGCGTAGCTCGCGGTCATCGCTCGTTACAGAGGGACAGGCATAATGTCTATCAATGTGAAGGTGCTCGATCGGCCGATAAGCCAGGCGAGCTATCTCCGCTCAACTCTCAAGGGCATGGCGGTGACCTTCAAGCACATGGTGAATCCGCACAAGGTCACTGTGCAATACCCGGAAGAGAAGTGGCAGATCTCGCCTCGCTGGCGTGGAACGCACCGGATGCTCACGACCGAGGATGGCAAGGCCAAGTGTGTTGCCTGCGGACTCTGTCCGACAGTCTGCCCGCCGAACTGTATCAAGCTCGTGCCCGGCGAAGACGAAAATGGAAACCGCTATCCTTTGATTTTCGAGATCGATGAATTCCGCTGCATCTTCTGCGGATACTGCCAGGAAGTCTGCCCCGAGGAAGCCATTCACGTGGGCCGGCATTATGAGAATGCGGAGTATAGCCGCGACGGGTTCGTGTATGACCTTGAGCGCCTGATGGCACAGACACACCCGGTCAGCGAGATGTGGGACCCGGAAGACCCGAAAGGACAGTAATGCAGGACAATTACCCGCTCATCTACACTTTTCATTTTTATGTCTTCGGCGTCGTAGCGCTCGCGTCGGCGCTTGCGTTCGTGACGCGCAAGAGTCCCGTTGCGGCCGCGCTCTGGCTCGTCAACACGATGTTCGCGCTGGCAGCGCTTTACGTGATGCTCGACGCTCCCTTTATCGGCGCCATCCAGATCCTCGTGTACGCCGGTGCGATCATGGTTGTGTTCCTCTTCGTGGTCATGCTGCTCAACCTAGGCCACCCGAGCGAGATCATGGATGCGCGCCCGAAGTGGGGAAAGCTCGGGGCAGCGGCGCTCGGACTCATACTGCTTGCCGAAGTTGGAATGCTGGCCGGAGCGAAAGTCCCGCGCGAGCTGGTTGTTCCCGCGAACAGCGCCAAGGCTCAACTCGACAAGTACGGTGCGATTGGATCTATCTCACGTCCGCTTTTCACGGACTACCTGCTCGCATTTGAGCTAACGAGCGTATTGCTGCTCGTGGCAATCACCGGAGCGGTGGTGCTTGGCCGCCGGAAGGAACGCGATGCTCGCTGAATCTCTCGCGCTGTCCGCGGCGCTATTCGTAATCGGCGTTATCGGTGTGCTCACGCGACGGAATGCGATCATCATTTTCATGTGCGTCGAGCTGATGCTCAATGCCGTGAATCTCACCTTCGTTGCGCTGTCGCGGGTTTACGGCGCGTCCGGACAGGTGTTCGTTGTGTTCGTCATGACGGTAGCGGCGGCCGAAGCCGCAGTAGGACTGGCAATCATCATCGCAATCTTCCGTCACCGGCAGTCGGTTGACCTTCGTAACATCAACCTGTTGAGAGGATGATGCTGCTTCAGCACGCAGTAACGACCGTGCATCCCCTCCAGGACACCGCGGCGCAATGGATGTGGCTCCTGCCGCTTCTCCCGCTGCTCGGATTCCTGATCAACGGCGCTCTGTCAATTTTTGGAGCCGCCAAGATCGGTCCGCGTGACGCGAGTGACGAGCACGGTGCCCATGGCACGGTTGGCAGCGAGGCACACGACGCCTCAGCCATCGCGCATGCGGAGCAGGCCGGAGCGCATGGTGACGATCATCACGCCATCAAGCGGCACAGGTTTGCTTCCATCGTGAGCATTGTCGGCCCCGGAGTGCTGCTCGCTTCCTTTGTGCTGGCGTTCATGATGTTCCGCGCAATGACAGGCATCGAAGTTCATGCGCCATTCATTCAACGCTATTTCAGCTGGATGCCTGTTGGTAGCCTGAACATAGATGCCGCATTCCAGCTGGATCAGCTCTCGATGCTGATGGTGCTCGTCATCACAGGCGTCGGGACACTGATCCACATCTTCAGCGTCGGCTACATGCAGGATGATCCGGGCTATCCGCGCTACTTCGCGTACCTGAATCTCTTTGTCTTCTTCATGCTCGTGCTGGTTCTCGGCGCCAACTACCCGGTGCTCTTCGTGGGCTGGGAAGGCGTTGGACTTTGCTCCTACCTTCTCATTGGATTCTGGTTCTCCGACAAGGCGAATGCCGACGCCGGAAAGAAGGCGTTCATCGTGAACAGAATCGGCGATTTCGGATTTCTCGTCGCAATGTTCCTTTTGTATACGAACTTCCAGTCACTGGACTTCGTTGGAGTCGCTGCTGCAACTGCGGCACTGCCCATCGGGGCGGCCGTTATAACGACAATCTGTCTTTTCATGTTCCTGGGCTGCACAGGCAAGAGCGCGCAGATTCCGCTTTACATCTGGCTTCCGGACGCGATGGCCGGCCCGACGCCTGTTTCGGCGTTGATCCACGCGGCAACCATGGTTACCGCTGGCGTCTACCTGATTGCGCGGAGCTCGTTCCTTTTTTCCTTGTCGCCAGTTGCAAGCCTGACTGTGGCAGTGATTGGCGGGCTCACCGCTCTTTTTGCGGCCACCATTGGACTTAAGCAGTGGGACATAAAGAAAGTCCTGGCGTATTCAACAGTCTCGCAGCTCGGATACATGTTCGTGGGTGTGGGGACGGGTGCGTATGTGGCCGGTGTATTCCATCTGGTTACGCATGCCTTCTTCAAGGCGCTCTTGTTTCTCGGGTCGGGTTCGGTGATCTACGCAATGCACGCGGCGTATCACCACACGGGAAACCATGACGATGCGCAGGACATGCGGAACATGGGCGGCCTCAAGAAGTTTATGCCCGTAACCTGGGTGCTGATGTGGATTGCAACGCTCGCAATCGCCGGCGTCCCGCCATTTGCAGGATTCTTTTCCAAGGACGAGATCCTGGGGTCTGTCTTCGCGCGCGCTCACTCATCCACGCTCGCAGACGCGACCTGGCTCGGGATTCCCGGAAGCACGCTCCTCTATGCGATCTACTTCATTGGTCTGGCCACAGCGCTCCTCACCGCGATCTACATGACCCGGATGATGCTGTACACCTTCCATGGTCCGAATCGCACGGGAGATCCTGAGCGTTCGCACCTGAAGGAAGCTCCCTGGGTAATGACAGCTCCTCTTGTGGTTCTCGGTATCGCGAGCGCGGTCGGTGGCTGGCTCAACCTTCCGGAATTCTTCACACATTTGATGCCCGTCGGAGTTCGCGGCGCGCTGGATCACTGGCTCGAGCCGGTTGTCGCGCAATCGTCCGAAAGAATTGCGGGCACGGGCGCACACATCTCCGCCGGTACCGAGGGGATGCTCGTTGGAGCTGCTGTGGCGATTGCGGTTCTCGGAATTGCCTTCGCATGGTGGAAGCTCAAACCAGCAGACCTCAAGACCAAGGCATCGTCGCCTGCGGAGAATGGATTCGAGCGAGTGCTGCTCAACAAGTATTACGTTGACGAGGCATACGAAGCTGGAGTGATCGAGCCCACAGTTGCACTGTCGCGCACTGTCTTGTGGAAGGGCGTCGACGCCACTCTCATTGACGGTCTCTTCGTGAATGGACTTGCATCCATGGCACGTGGGCTTGGCTGGATAGGTTCGCGCTTCCAGACGGGAAGTGTCGGCAGCTACGCATGGGCTCTTGTCGCCGGCGTGCTGATAATCATCGGCGCATTCACCCTGAGATAGACGATGAAAGACTTCCTGATGTCTATCGGCTACAACAACTGGGTCCTCCCGGCGCTCCTGATCATCCCGGTTCTGGGAGCGGCGATGCTCATCGCTTTCGGGTCGGGCAAGTCTTCCGACCAGGGCACAAACGACAAGACCGCCCGGTACCTCGCGTTGGCAGTGTTTACGATCGAGTTCATCGTGTCGATCGGTCTCTGGTGGTCATTCGATCCTGCGTCGCGCGCCTGGCAGGCACCTGTGGATGCCGCGTGGATCCCGTCCTGGGGAATTCGCTTCACCCTCGGCATCGATGGCATGGCACTTATGATGGTGCTGCTGACGACGTTCATCATGCCACTGACAGTACTTGGCGGCTGGACGAGCGTGAAAACCAAGATTCATACATATCTCGCACTCTTGCTGATTCTCACGGCGGGAATGCTGGGTGTCTTCATGGCGCGCGATCTCTTCCTGTTCTACATGATGTGGGAAGTGATGCTTGTTCCGATGTACTTCATCATTGGAATCTGGGGCGGGGAACGACGCATCTACGCCAGCCTCAAGTTTTTCATTTACACAATGCTGCCGTCGCTGCTGATGCTCGTCGCGATTATCTACCTCGGCATCAAGGCCGGATCAGGCGGTGTGCCGAACTTCAGCTACGACAACCTTCTCCAGAACACCAACGTCACGCACTCGGCGGCGCTCTGGCTTTTTGCGGCGTTCTTCCTGGCGTTTGCCGTTAAGGTTCCGATGTTCCCGTTTCATACGTGGCTGCCTGATGCCCACGTGGAGGCACCCACAGCCGGCTCGGTTATCCTTGCGGGAATCATGCTGAAGATGGGAACATTCGGCTTCCTGCGGTTCGCGCTGCCACTCTTTCCGGGTGCGGCCATGAACCCGACGGTGCGCAGCATCGTACTTGTCCTCGCTGTCATTGGAATTATCTACGGCGCACTCGTGGCAATGGTGCAGCCCGACTTCAAGAAGCTGGTCGCGTATTCGTCGGTCAGTCACCTTGGCTTCGTAATGCTCGGAATCTTTGCGCTCACGCTGCAGAGCGTTCAGGGCGCGTTGATGATCATGATCAATCATGGAATTTCAACAGGCGCCCTGTTCCTTCTTATTGGAATGATGTACGAACGAAAGCATTCCCGCATGATCGCCAGTTACGGTGGGATCGCGCGCGTAGTACCCATGTTCGCTGCGCTCCTGACATTTGTCTCGCTGAGCAGCATCGGGCTTCCCGGCACGAATGGGTTCATTGGCGAGTTCCTGGTCCTTATCGGTTCCTTCAAGGGCTATCCGGTGCTAACTACCATTGCGGCAACGGGTGTGATCTTCGCGGCTGCCTATCTCCTGTGGGCGATCCAGCGAATTCTGTTCAATCCACTGGACAAGAAGGAGAACGAGCACATTCCCGACCTTAACTGGCGGGAGATCGGACTACTCGTCCCATTCATAGTTGTCATCATCTGGCTCGGCGTTTATCCGGCTCCGGTACTCCGCAGGATGGAAACTTCCGCACAAATGATGATTGACCATGTAAATGCGGGCGCTGCACCGCGCGTCGTGACGACGGAGGCCGCGAAGTGATCTTCGATCTTTCAAACCCTTCGGACCTGATGGGCGCGCTCGGACCAGACCTGCTGCTCATGGGCGGTGCGATGGTGCTCCTGCTATGGGGAGCGTGGAAGAAGGAAAGCGATGCGCACCAGCGGGCAGTGGGCAAGGGAAGCATGCTGCTTTGCGTTGCCGTCATCGGTACCTGCATCTACTACATGACTCAGGGGTTCACTTCCACGGCCGGAGTGATCGCTGTGGATGGATTCCGCTGGGCAGCCGACATCCTGTTCCTGATCGCGACCATCGCGACCATCGCCTTGTCGCTCGACTACAACGGGCGGGAAGGGATTCATACGCCCGAATCGCATGTGCTGCTCCTCTTCGCCACGTCGGGAATGATGATGCTGGCGGCCGCCCGCGATCTAATGATCGTGTTTCTCGGCATCGAGCTGATGTCGATCGCGGTGTACGTGCTTGCAGGCCTGAATCGCCGTAGCGAGAGATCGGCAGAAGGTGCCCTCAAGTATTTCCTCCTCGGCGCGTTCTCCACCGGGTTTCTGTTGTATGGAATTGCACTGGTATACGGAGCGACCGGGGCAACGAACCTGGCGGAGATCGGTGCGCGCATTCAGCAGCTTCACCTCGCGTCCAACCCGATGCTCATCATCGGAGTAGCGCTGCTCCTGATTGGATTCGGATTCAAGGTTGCTGCTGCGCCGTTCCACATGTGGGCACCGGACGTGTATGAAGGAGCACCAACACCCGTAACCGCCTACATGGCGGCAGCAGTGAAGGCTGCAGCGTTCGCAGCGTTCCTGCGCATCTGGCTGGAAGCGTTCCCGGGCGTCACGTCGCTCTGGCACGGTCCCGTCTGGTGGCTCGCGGTATTCACAATGGTAGTGGGCAATCTCGTTGCGCTTGCGCAAAAGAACATCAAGCGGATGCTCGCGTACTCGAGCATTGCACACGCCGGATACCTGCTAGTCGCAGTAGCGATCGGCAACGCCGCGGCGACATCCGCATTCATGTTTTACCTGCTAGCGTATACAATCGCCACATTTGGCGCATTCGCGGTAATCGTGGCCCTCGGTCAGCGCGGCGAAAACCGAATGGAAATCGAGGACTATGCCGGACTCTGGAGCGTGCACCCGTGGATATCGTCTGCAATGGCGGTCTTCATGCTGGCGCTGCTGGGATTCCCGATTTTCGG
>JACDDZ010000078.1 GCA_013816695.1 Gemmatimonadaceae bacterium | reverse complement strand
TCGAGCGCGGCCATGCATCCCGTACCTGCTGCCGTGATCGCCTGTCGGTAGTAGCTGTCCATGACATCACCCGCGGCGAAAACACCATTCACGCTCGTGGCCGTGCGCCATGGCGAGGGGGTGGCAACGTATCCTGACTCTTCCAGCTTCAGCTGACCCTTCACGAAATCGGTATTCGGGGTGTGGCCAATCGCTATGAACAGTCCGCCGCATTCAATCGTCTTCGTCGCGTTAGTGCTCACGTTCTTGATCAGGACGCCGGTGATGAAGTCATCACCCAGTACATCCACGACTTGCGAATTCCACTCTACGCGGATTTTGGGATTTGCGAGCACCCGCTCGCTCATCACCTTCGAGGCACGAAAAGCGTCACGCCTGTGCACGATTACAACTTCACTCGCGTACTTGGTGAGGTATGTGGCCTCTTCCATTGCGGTATCCCCTCCGCCGACGACCACGAGCTTCTTGTTTCGGTAGGCTGGAAGCGCACCGTCACAAACGGCGCATGCCGAGACTCCTCCCCCTGTGCGGGCAAGCCGTTCCTCGTTGGGCAAGCCAAGCCAGTTAGCGCGCGCCCCGGTTGCGATCACGACGGCGTGCGCCTCGACTTCCCTGCCTCCGCTGGTCGTGAGGCGATTCGGATGTGAGGCGAAATCGGCCTTTACAATGTTTTCGGCAACCACCCGCGTTCCAAAGCGGATCGCCTGAGCCTTCATTCGCTCCATCAGCTCCGGTCCGCTCACCGCGTCCGGGAAGCCCGGGTAGTTCTCGATGTCGGTCGTGTACATCAGCTGGCCGCCGGGAATCATCTCGCGGCTTAATTCTCCTTCGTACACGACCGGCTCCAGGTTTGCGCGCGCTGCGTACACGGCGCAGGTCCATGCGGCCGGGCCACTGCCGATGATTAGAAGTGTTTCGCGCTGGCGGGAGTCGGGCATATGCGAAAGTTAATCACCTTGCTGGTTCCCGAGTAACCGGCCGTCGAGAGGCTTACAGCTTGCTAACTGCGGACAGGAGCGATGGAGCGACGGACAAGATCCGAGAACTGCGAATGCCTGGGAACTGCTCACGCAGCTTCGGTTAAGAGAGCAGTATCCAATGAATCTGCAGTCCTCAGATTCTGTCCGTCGCTCCGTCGCTCCTGTCCGCAGTTGTAGTTGTACCTTTCTGCCAACATGCCACGAATCGTATCCTTCCTTCCTGCCGGAACAGAAATTCTTTACGCAGTTGGCGGCGGCACGGATCTCCTCGGTCGCTCCCACGAGTGTGATTTCCCGCCCGAAGTCCTCAATCTCCCGGTCGTGAGCCGCCCGGCCCTGGCACTGGACGGAATGTCGCAGCAGGAAATCGACACCGCTATTGCCGCCCGGCTACAGTCCGGCGCGAGCCTGTATGAAGTCGATGAGGTGCTGCTGCGCGGGCTTGCACCCGACGTGATCATCACTCAGGATCTCTGTCAGGTTTGTGCACCTTCGGGGAATGAGCTCACTCGCGCCGTCCGAGACCTTCCGCAAAAACCCGAGCTCGTCTGGCTGTCCCCGCAAACTCTTGCGGATATCGAGGAGAATATTCTCCGAGTCGGCGAGGTGTCCGGTTATCGCGCCAATGCCCAAGCGATCATCAAATCGAATCGAGCGCGCATTGCGGGCGTGCAGGCGGCGGTCATCGGCGAACGCATTCGGCGCGTCGGATTCCTGGAATGGACCGAACCGCTTTTCTCAGCTGGCCACTGGGTCCCCGAGATGATCGCGCTTGCCGGTGGACACGACCCAATGGGCAAACCGGGCGCAGACTCGGTGCGCATGTCATGGGAAGATGTTCGCGAGGCAGAGCCCGAAATCATTATCGTATCGCCTTGCGGCTTCCGGCTCGATCAGTCCGTGGAGCTGGCGCGGGCGCTTGAAAAGCCTCAGGGCACGAAGGTTTTTGCCGTGGACGCGAATGCGTATTTCGCGAGGCCCGGGCCCCGCGTCGCCGAGGCTATCGAGCTGCTGGCGCACCTGTTTCACCCGGATCGATTCAAGTGGCCGCACGCAACACGGCCGTGGGAGCTAGTTGTGTGACATTACCCCTTCTGCCCAACGAGTGAGAGTGTCCGGATATCCGCGCGGGGGATAGGGAAAAAAGAAATGAGTGCTGTCGCGCACCACCATCAGGTCATGAGCGACCCCCTCGTACCGAACAACTGAAGTCTTTACCCGGCCACGGATCGCGGGGACAATTTTCTCCTGTACTGATCGAGGGTCTGCGTTGCGGTCCAGCTCACCGACAACGAGCAAAACAGGAGCCTTGACACCTTTCCAGTACGGTACCGGATCGAAGTCGAGAGCCTGCCAGCGAAATTCTTGGAGGTCGCCAGCTCTTGGGAGCAAGGAAGGCAAATCCGAGATGCGAAGTGCGGGAATTCGCCGGGCACTGTCCAGAGCGAGCTGGAGGGATTTCAAAACAGTGGAAGGCATGGACAGACCTCTGCTCAGGCCACGGACGTAGTCGTTGACGCGTTTTATTGCTGATCGATAGGTTGTTACTTCTTCGCGTGTCGCCCCAGCAGCTTCCAGCCTCAGACTGGCTTGAAAGATCGCATTTTCAGCATAGGTATGCCCCGAAGGAACCAGGGCAATCACGAATGCAAGCGCGCTATCCCGTGCGGCTACGATCGGGGCAACCCATCCACCCTCACTGATTCCCAGAACTCCGATCCGTGAAGGATCGACAACCGGGGAGCGCTTTAGCTCCGCAATTCCCGCGAGTGCGTCATCGGCCAGGCGTTGATAGTTGTAGTCACCCGGATTGCGCCCGAAACGACGCTTATCGGCCAGCAGAGCGACGAACCCATTGCGAGCAAAAAGATCCGCGTAAAATCTCATGTCCTCGCGTGAGTGCTCACCCGATCCGTGTAAAAAAACTATGGCAGGGGCATTGGCCGTTGCATTTCGCGGAACCAGAATCTCACCGCGGATGTGCGTTCCGTCAGGCGACGTAAAATCCGTGGGAACAGTATTGTAGGATTTTGCAGGAGTCATCCCGGTGCGGTGCAATACTACTCCAACCACATTCTGACCCCTTACGATGCGCCCGCGAATGGTATCTCCCCGCAAGGTGCCGTCGAACCTGGCAATGTTTCTGTCTCGCGCCGCAATCTCAAAATGAATTCGCCCACTCCCCTCCCTGACTTGCTCCAGCGGATGGTCTACCCAGAGTGTCTCGGATGTCATGCTTACGCGTCCGCTTAACTCGCCATCACTGCCACGGGAGAAATCAATGGTGAGAGGGGCGCTCGCACCGAAGGCTGATGCCGCGCCCTCCCACCTTCCGCTGGGAGTTGAATCACCGGTGCACGACATCGCGGCAAAGAGTAAAATGGCCGGGAACGAACGGGATATGGCGCTCACGTTCAGGTCCTGATGTGACGTCCGCCGTCGACTATGAGTGTTGTTCCCGTCACGTAGTCGGCTTGAATGAGATAGATCACGGCCTCCGCGACATCCTTCGGACTTCCAAGACGCTTGAGCGGGGTCGTGCTGATTATGTGTTCTTCGCTCTCCTCGTTCCATCCGTCGGGAAGTAACACCGCACCCGGCGCAATGGCATTGACCCGAACACGGGGAGCCAGTGTCCGTGCGAGCGCCCTGGTCATCTGTACGACTCCCGCCTTGGTAATTCCGTGCGGAATGAAAGCGGGCCAGGTCTCGAACGCAGCCAGGTCCGCTATGTTCACTATCGATCCACCATGATCGCCCATCGCCGCTGCCGCTGCCTGCGAAAGAAAAAACGGGGCGCGCAGGTTGAGGGCAAACATTGAATCCCACTCGGCGAGACTGACTTCCCCAAAAGGCGTGCGCTGCATCACTGCTGCGGAGTTCACCAGCACATCCAGCATTCCAAAGTGCGCCACCACCTCGCCGACAAGTTTGTCAGCACTTCCGTCGACAGTCAGGTTCGCCCTGAATACTGCTCCGTCGCTACCTGCAGCACGGATTGCGGACAACGTTTCATCAGCCTGCTTCGTGGATGAATTACAATGCACTGCAACGCGGGCCCCGCATTCGGCGACTGCGATCGCAATCTCGCGGCCGATGCGAACTCCGGCTCCCGTTACGAGAACAACGAGTCCGTCCACCTTCACTTCGCGACTCCACTCGCTGCGCGCGAGGCAACGCGCTCATCCTGCCGCTCGAGCCACTCGATTGGAACGTTCATGTTCCCGATCTGGCGCGGACCATCACGGGTGCCGTGCCAGTCAGATCCGCCGCTCGGCAGCATTTGCAGAAAATCAACTAGTGTGCTGAGCCGCAGAATGTCTTCCGATGAATGACTGGGATGCCTCACTTCAACGCCATCCATTCCGAGGTCGCGCAATTTCTCCAGCTCCGCGCGCTTACCGCTGTTTCCCGGATGCGCCCAGAACGCAACTCCACCTGCCTCGTGCGCGATTTCGATGGCGTCCTGTGCCGTGACACGCTCCTTTGCAACATAGGCCTGGCGTCCGAAGCCCAGATAACGGTCGAATGCCTCATGGTTATCGCGAACCATGCCGTGCGAAACCATTGCGCGCGCGACGTGCGGACGGCCCACGGCCGCATCACCGGCCTGGAGCATTACCGACTCCAGCGGTAGAGGAACTCCGAGCGCGTTGAGCTTGCGAACAATTTCCTCGGCTCGAAGCTGCCGGGTTTCCCGAAAACGGCGAAGCCGGACATTGATCGCCTCCGGCCTGGAGATATGAAGCGCGAGCATGTGAATCTCGCGGCCGTCGTGGAAGACGCTGAGCTCGACACCTGGAATTACGCGGATCCCGAGAGGCGTCGCTGCAGCTTTCGCTGCCTCTACTCCCTCGAGGGTATCATGATCAGTGACTGCGATTGCCGCCAATCCTGCAGCATGTGCCGCCTGAACGAGCTCTTCCGGAGGCAGGATTCCATCCGAAGCCGTCGTGTGCAGGTGCAGGTCTACGCGCGCGGAAGGCGCGACCGATGTCACCGCCTGTAGCCGGCCTCTGGCGAGGTAAAGCTTGGCTGGGACTGTTCGAAGAGACCGCGCAGGTCCTGGTCGCTGAGCTCCGCGAAGGACAGCTCGCGCGACCGCGTCCCCACCGGCGAGTAACGGGTCGTGCGGACTTCCCGGTTTTCACCGGTCCCACGCGCGAAGAACAATCCGAATTCGTCCTGCATGTAAGAAGTCACGTATCCCGATGGGAATACCGACCAGGAGCTTCCGTCTATTTCGATTTCGCGTGCTGGCATGCTAGAGCTCCACTTCCTTATAGATGCGCGCTGCGTCAAGTATGCGGTGAGGCGCGTTCGAATGTGCTGCAGATAGAATGGCTGCGTCATCGGCTTCAGTGAACTCAATGAATGCACCGGGCAGCGCGACTTCCTCAAACACCCAGAACCTGCACCTGGCCGTTTCGTAGTGCGATTTGCGCAGCGCAAGCCGCTCGAAATACTTCGGCCGTTCCCCAAGAGGAACTGTCGTGCGCGAGATAGTCAGCGTGCGGGCCACTCAGACTCCGGTTTCAGGGTATGTCTCGATGCCCTTCTTTACATGAGCAAGAAATTCGTCGGCAACTGCCCCGTCGATCACCCTGTGGTCGAACGAGATGGAAAAGTACGCGCAGGTGCGGATCGCGATCGTATCTTCGCCGTCCGCTCCCGTCATTACCTTGGGACGCTTCTCGATTGCACCAACTCCCATAATGCCAACCTGGGGCTGGTTGATGATCGGCGTCCCCATCAACGAACCAAACACTCCCGGGTTCGTAATTGTAAAAGTCCCACCCTGAACTTCTTCGGGCGAAAGCTTCTTCGAGCGGGCGCGGCCTGCCAGGTCATTCAGCGCGCGCGTCAATCCTGACAGTGAAAGATCGTCGGCATTCCTGATGACAGGGACTATGAGCCCCCAATCCAGCGCGACTGCGATCCCGATATTGACTTGCTTCCGGTAAATGACATTATGGCCGGATACCGATGCATTCATTATCGGAAACGCCCTCAATCCGTCCACAACTGCCTTGATGATGAACGGCATGTAGGTCAGCTTCTGCCCGTACGATGCCTCGAACTCGGCGCGCTTTTTCTGGCGAATCTTTGCGACGCGAGTAAAGTCAACTTCAAAGAATGAAGTCACGTGCGCGGAAGTGCGACGCGACATGATCATGTGGTCGCTGATGAGTGCGCGCATCTTGGACATCGGCTCAACTACGTCGCCGGCCCACGGCTCGGGAAGCGGACCATGATCGGCACCGAGCGAAACACCACCCGGCGCATGCATCGACGCAATTCTCGCCGGCGCCTGTGCGCCCGATTCAATGAACCCGACTATGTCCTTCTTCGTCACACGTCCGGCGATGCCGGAACCCTGAAGAGCCGCGATATCCAACCCGTGCTCGGCGGCAATTTTCCTCACCAGAGGCGAGGACTTGGTTCTCAGACGCTCTTCAAGAGAATTACCGCCATTGCTTGCTGCGGCGGCCACAGGCTGCGCGGCTCTTTGCGGTGCGGATGCTACCGCCGCAGACGAAGGCGCTGCTGCTGCTGCTTGTGGAGCGACAGCCGGTTTTGATTCAACTGCGATGGCTGCGCCCTTCTCTGTCTCGAGGCGCGCGACAACAGTCTGTACCGCTACAGTCTGGCCCTCCTGAACGATGATCTCGGCGATCACGCCGGCAGACGGGGATGGAATTTCCGCGTCAACCTTATCCGTGGAGATCTCGAAGATCGGCTCATCGCGCTTTACTTCGTCGCCGACTTTTTTCAGCCACTTGGAGAGCGTGCCCTCTGCAATGGACTCGCCCATCTGCGGCATGATGACGTCTATGCTTGCCACCCGATTAACCTCGTTCAGAAATTCGTTCAGCCTCTGACTTCTGCCGCATCCGGCGGACAATAAGCAGTGGCAGCGTAATTACTCCAACCAGCATTCCGACACCCGCGTAAATGTGCCAATCGCAAGCCGGCAGTCCCTCTGCAGGCTGACATCCGCGAAAGCTTCCGACAATCTTCGCGACCATCACTCCGATCATTCCGCCGCTGAAGAAGCCTGCAACGACGCTGACGCACCCAACACCGATCCTGCGCTCCAGCTTATACTCGTCGGGTCCTGAAACTGCCATTAGTAGGCCGCCAGCCGGCGCACCGCTCTAATGATATCCGAAGTCTGTGGCAAAACGTAATCCTCGAGGGCGGGAGCGTAAGGCAGAGGCACATCTGCCGCCGTTACACGCAGGACGG
>JACDDZ010000077.1 GCA_013816695.1 Gemmatimonadaceae bacterium | reverse complement strand
TTCGCACTGAGCTTCGGAAGGCAGGCATGGGCTCGCCGGATGAGTATCGCCGAACCCTGATGGACCAGTTCCGCCGCCGCCAGATTCAGCAGCGCGTTTTTTCCGAACTCCAGAAGAAAGCGAAGCCGAGGAATGTTTCGGAAGCAGAGATCGATTCCGCTTTTGAGAGAAATCGCACCGAGCTGCAGAAGCGGCCAGCTACTGTCACATTCCGTCAGATCGTCGTGGCGCCCAAGGCTTCAGAGAAAGCCAAGCTGGTGGCCCGCACGAAAGCCGATTCACTGCTGGCAGAGATACGCCGCGGCGGTGATTTCGAGAATATCGCCAAGCGTGAGTCGATGGATCCCGGCAGCAAGGCAGTGGGCGGAGATCTGGGCTGGACGCGTCGCGGCGCAACGGTTCCGCAGTTCGAGCGGATGATGTTCGCGCTCAATCCCGGGCAGATAAGCCCCGTGTTCGAGACTGCGTTCGGTTTCCATGTCCTTCGCGTTGACCGCGTCCAGACCGGCGAGGTAAAAGCGCGTCACATCCTCATTATTCCGGTAATCGATTCGACCGATCTCGAGCGCGGTCGCCTCGAAGCAGATTCAGTCGCGCGTCAGTGGCGAAGCGGTGTTGCATTCGATTCGCTTGCTGCTCGCCACCATGATCCCTCGGAGGAGCGTGGAATTCTGCAGCCTTTCCCGAAGGATTCGCTCCCGCTTTCATATTCGCAGGCGATAACCGGAAAGAAAGCCGGGGATATCACCGATGGGTTCCAGCTTGCCGGCGCGCGCGGCCAGGTGAAGTACGCGGTCGTCCAGGTAGTCACGATGACCGACGTCGGCCAGTACGACCCTAAGGAGATTCGCGCACAGATTCGCACCCAGCTCGCTGCCGAGCGGTCCACGCGTGAGATGCTGGACGAGATGCGAAAGCTGACCTTTGTTGCGATCAAGTATCCCGACTAGATGCGCATAGCCATCAGCGCGGGTGATCCGCGCGGAATCGGCCCGGAGATAGTCACCAAAGCGCTCGCTGATTCACGGATCAGCGGGCGCTGTGACTTTGTGGTTGTCGGCCCAACGGGCGCGGGCGTCGAGATACACGAGTCCATCGGTGAGTGGAAGGGAACGGGCGCTGCGGACGCGGGAAGGCTTGCCGGTCTCGCAATCGAGCGCGCCGTGCAAATGGCAATGAACGGCGATGTTCGGGGAATCGTCACTGCGCCAATCGACAAGGCCGCACTCGCGGCCGGCGGGTTTGACTACCCGGGACATACGGAGATGCTGGCTGCGCTCACCGGCACCGACGTGGCGATGATGCTCGCGTCCGACAAGCTGCGCGTAGTGCTGGCGACAACCCATATCGCCCTCAAGGACGTAGTCGGGTATATAACCCACCAGGCGATTGTCTCGGCGGCGAATGTGACGCGCAAGGGATTGCAGGAATGGTTCGGCATCCACGAGCCCCGCATAGCGCTTTGCGCACTTAATCCTCACGCCGGCGACGGTGGCCGCTTCGGGCTCGAAGACCAGACGGTGCTAACGCCCGCAGCAATGGCGGCGGGTATCGCTGGTCCCTTTCCAGCCGACACGGTTTTTGTGCGCGCAATGCGTGGGGAGTTCGATGCCGTGATCGCGCCCTACCACGACGTTGGAATGACGGCGATCAAGGTCGCATCATTTGGAAGCGCGGTAAATGTCACGCTCGGACTTCCATTTCCGCGCACGTCACCCGATCACGGCACTGCACTCGACATCGCGGGTCTGGGTAAAGCCGACCCCTCGAGTTTTATCGAGGCGATCCTTCTATGTTGTCGGATTGCGGATCGCGCTCGTTAGAGCGACGGTCGCCAAGACTGTGCAGGTCGATGGCGAGCGTGTCGATCTTGCGGCCATCCATTTCGCGGACGGTAAGAATTGCGCCGCCCGCAACCACACGATCACCAACCTGCGGTAACCTTCCCAGCACGCCGAACACGTACCCGCCAATCGTATTGTAGTCCGAGTCGGGAACCGAGAGCCCGAAGTGCTCATTCAGCTCGCCTATGTGCGTGCTGCCGGGAATCATTGTTTCGCCTGCGCGAACTTCGACGGCTTCTTCCTCGGGTTCATCATACTCATCGAGAATCTCGCCGACGATCTCTTCCAGCAGGTCTTCCATGGTCACAAGTCCAGCGGTTCCGCCATATTCGTCCAGCACCATGGCGAGGTGCTCCTTGAGCCGCTTGAAATCGCCGAGCACGTCTTCCACTTCCCGCGACCCCGGAATCACATGTACGGGCCGAATCACATTCGCGAGCACAAACGCTTCGCCCCTGCCGACTGATCCGCTCGGACTCAGGACCGCCAGCAGATCCTTGGCGAGCACAAGACCCACAACGTCATCGATGCTCTCGCGATAAACGGGGTAACGGGAAAATCCATTCTCCCGCACGGTCTCGAGAACCTCCTCGAGCGTGGCATCCTCGGCGAGCCCGATAATTTCCGTGCGCGGAGTCATTACTTCGCGGGCATTCTTTTCTGAAAAATCAAAGACATTTCCGAGCAGGTCTGCGTCCTGCTGCTTGAGAGCGCCGCCTTCCTGCGACTGTTCCACAAGAATCTGCAGTTCCTCGGGCGAATGCACTGCGTCTTCGGCGTTGCGGGCTCCGCGTTCTCCGAACAGAGCGAGAATGAACTGCGAGGACCGGTTGAGGACCCACGTGAACGGGGTCGTTATCCATGCAAAGAGTTGAAGCGGCGGCGCCAGCCAGCGGGCAAACTGCTCGGGGTGGTTGAGTGCACCGGATTTTGGCGTGAGCTCGCCAAACACGACATGGAGGAAGGTTATGACCACAATCGCCAGCGTCGCCCCAACAGTGGTTGCGAGCGCTACATCCATTCCGAGCGGCAGGTGCGCAAACATCTCGGCGAAAGGTTCTTTCAGTGCCGATTCTGCAACCCATCCCAGACCCAGGCTGGAGAGTGTAACCCCAAGCTGGCTTGCAGAAAGAAGGGATCCAATGTTTCCAGTCGCCCGCAGAGCTATGCGCGCTAACTTATCCCCCTTGCGGGTCATGGCTTCCAGGCGCGTCCTGCGGGAACGCACTAGCGCGAACTCCGCGGCAACGAAGAAGCCGTTGAGGAGAACGAGAATGAGAATGATTATCCAGCGTGCGAGCACACTAACAAACTAGTAGAGCGAGAGAGTGCGGCAATCCCACGAGCATCATCATGGCCACTCCCATAACCACCAATCCGCCGCGTCGGTAAAGAGCCTGCGGGTGTCGCTGGCGCTTACAGCGACCCTCCTCGTGGCCGAAGTTGTTGGTGGATTGCTGTCCAATTCAGTCGCCCTTCTGGCGGACGCTGGTCACATGCTCACCGACGTTGGCGCGCTTGGCCTATCCCTGTTTGTGGCGTGGTTCGCCCAGAACGCAAGCACGCCGCAAAAGACCTTTGGTTATCTCCGCTGGGAAATCCTGGCTGCATTTCTCAACGGGGCGATGCTCCTCCTGATATCCGTCTGGATCATGTGGGAGTCGGTGCTTCGCCTCGGGAATCCGGAGCCGATCGAGGGTGCCCTGATGCTCTGGATTGCAGTGGCGGGTCTGATCGTGAACATGATCTCCGCTCGCATCCTGCATGGGGCGGCCGCCGAAAGCGTGAATGTTCGCGGCGCATACCTGCATGTGATCGGCGACATGCTCGCGTCGGTGGGCACCGTGGGTGCCGCGATTGTGATCCACTATACGGGGTGGCTCGCAGCCGATCCCATCGCGTCGTTTGTCACAACCGCGCTCATTATTCGCGGAGCATGGAAGCTTGTGCGTGAAGCTGTGGACATTCTGCTGGAATCAACGCCCGCACACATCCCAGTCGATTCTGTCAGGAAACAACTCGAAGCGATCCCCATGATCGAGTCGGTTCACGATCTGCACGTGTGGGCGGTGACGCCCAGGATGATTGCAATGAGTGCGCATGCAGTAGTTCGTGAATCGTCGTCGCACCAACATGTTCTGGAGCATGTGCACGACGCTATGCGCCTGTTTGGCATAGAACACGTCACAGTGCAACTGGAGTGCGACGGCATGCAGTTAAGAGAGTCTCAGGGGCATCCTTAAGCGGTACCCAAATTGCACTCCAGATGACATTCCCGGAGGCCCTTGGCCACACAGAAAGTTTCAGCCCGAAGCCCCCGTCACAACACTGTGGAAAGCGATTGCCCGCTTGCCGGCGCACTGGCAGCCAGACTGCGCGGTTCCAAGCGCGAGCTGATTGAGCATTGGCTCAACCGGATCAGCGAACGTGTAAATCTCGATCCAAACCGGGTTTTCCCCACCGAAGACCTGTTGGATCACGTTCCGATTCTGGTCGAAGGGATTGCGGAGTATCTCGAGAATCCTGCGGCCGAAGTGAGCACCGACATCCCGCTCGTTGCAAAGGCAATGGAGTTGGGAGCGCTTCGTCATGCGCAGGGTTTCGATCCGTACGAGATCCTGAAGGAATACGAGATTCTGGGCGGCATCCTCTTCACCTACCTCGCGAGAGCCGCTGATGAAATTGAGGAGGACTGCGAGAAGGGCCAGCTGCTCGTCTGTGGTCACCGGTTGTTTCGCGCGATCTCCATAATCCAGCAGACGACAACAGTCCATTATCTCCAGCTGGCTGACAAGAAGGTGGCCCAGCGGGAAGATCATCTACGCGCATTCAATCGTACCATCTCACATGAGATCAAGAACGACATAGGTACCATTCAGGGAGCCGCAGAGCTGATCGTCACGATGCCCGACCTGCCGGCGGAAAAGGTGATGGAGTTCAGCAAGATGATCCTGAAGTGCTCACGATCGATGCGGGACACGGTGAATAATCTGATGGCCATTTCGCGGCTTTCCGAAAATGTTCGCCAGCACCGTAATGTCCTGCTTCCCGAGGCGATCAAGGAAGCGTGCAGGCAGGTTCGTGAAGCGGCACAAGCTGCAGACATCGAGATCCGCCAATCATCGGACGTACCTTCCATCGAAGTGAATGCTGCCGTCGTGGAGCTTTGTCTCACGAATTACATCAGCAACGCGATGAAGTACTCCGATCCGGAGCGCGCACACTCAATTGTGGAGATAACCTGCGCGCTGGATGCTGACGCCGGCGAAGTGGTGATCAGGGTTTGCGACAATGGTCTTGGCGTCCCCGTTGAAAAGCGCGAGCGGTTATTCGAGCGCTTTTATCGCGCCCACGAAACGGTTACGCGTGCTGAGGGGACGGGGCTTGGATTGAGCATCGTCCGGGAGACAGTAGAGGCGGTTGGCGGACGTGCGTGGGCTGAGATTCAGGAAGTGGGTTCCGTATTCTGTTTTTCCCTGCCAGTTCGCAGGGAACAGGACGCGCTAAAGGGCGCCTAGGCCGGTACAATCGCATAGCCGATTCCACTACCTTTCAAGGCTATGCCAGACCAGCAGTCAATTCGCAACATCGCCATCATCGCTCACGTTGATCACGGCAAGACCACGCTTGTGGACAAGATGCTCCGTCAGGCTGGTGCGTTCCGTGAAAACCAGATTGTCGCCGAGCGCGTCATGGATTCGAATCCGCTTGAACGCGAGCGCGGAATTACAATTCTTGCCAAGAATACGTCGGTTCGCTGGAAGGGCACCAAGATCAACATCGTGGACACGCCGGGTCACGCCGATTTTGGTGGTGAAGTCGAGCGCATCCTGCGCATGGTTGACGGAGTTCTCCTTGTAGTCGATGCCTTCGACGGACCGATGCCGCAGACGCGCTTTGTCCTTCGCAAGGCGCTCGCGCTCGGACGCACCCCGATTGTTGTCATCAACAAGATCGACCGGCCCGGTGCAGATCCAATGCGCGTGCATGATGAAGTGCTCGACCTGTTCATCGAGCTAGAGGCGGACGAAGCGCAGCTCGAGGCCCCCGTCGTGTATGCATCCGCGCGCGAAGGTGTCGCGACGATGGACATGGATGTCACTCCGGTAGACCTGACGCCGCTGTTCGATACGATTCTCAAGAGTGTCCCGGCGGCACCGAATGATGTCGCGAGTCCTTATCAGATGCTCGTGTCGACCATCGATTATTCACCTTACCTCGGACGACTGGCAATTGGCCGGATCGAAAGGGGAACGGTGCGCGTGGGAGAACAGGTTTCGTTGCTGAGCATTGGACTGACGAGTGTGCAGCTGGCTCGGGTCACAAAGCTGTTCGTGTATGAAGGCCTGGAGCGGATCGAGGTTCAGGAAGCTTTCGCCGGGGACGTCGTGTCGCTTGCCGGGCTGGAAGATGTCGACATTGGTTCGACTGTAACTGATCCCGCTGCCCAGGAACCGCTGGAGGGAATATCGGTTGAAGAGCCGACAATTTCTGTTGATTTCCTTGTGAACAACTCTCCATTCGCTGGTCGGGAAGGAAAGTTTGTGACATCGCGGCAGCTGCGGGAGCGTCTGTACAAGGAGCTGGAGCGGAACGTTGCCCTGCGGGTTGAGGACACAGACGCCACTGACACGTGGACAGTGCAGGGACGCGGGGAGCTGCACCTGACGATCCTCATGGAGACGATAAGGCGCGAAGGATTCGAATTCCAGGTGTCCCGCCCGCGCGTCATCACGCGCGAATCCTCGACAGGCGAGCGGCTGGAACCGTATGAAGAGCTCTCCATCGATGTCCCCGAGGAATTTCTTGGCGCCGTGATCGAGAAACTGGGTCCGCGTCGCGCTGAGATGATCGAAATGAAGAATCCAGGCCAGGGGATGGTTCGGCTTTTGTATAAGATCCCGGCGCGCGGACTTTTCGGTTACCGATCGGAGTTCATGACCGATACGCGCGGCACGGGAATCATGCACCACAGGTTCCTCGAGTACGGTCCGTGGGCCGGACCGCTTGCGGGGCGCATGCGGGGCACCCTAGTTTCGATGGAAGCTGGTGTTATTGTTGCTTTTGCATTGGCCAACCTGGCGGAGCGCTCGACCCTGTTCGTCTCGCCCGGTGATAAAGTGTACGAAGGGATGCTGGTCGGCGAGAATTCGCGTTCGGGTGACATGGATGTAAACCCGACGAAGGAAAAGAAGCTGACGAACATGCGGTCCAAGTCGACTGACGAAAACATTCAACTTGAGCCGCCGCGCGAAATGACGCTGGAAAGTGCGCTCGAGTACATCGAAGAAGATGAGTTGATCGAGATCACGCCCGAGGCGATAAGACTAAGGAAGCGATTCCTCGCTGCAAATGATCGTAAGAAGCTGTCGCGAGAAGCAAAACGGGAGCGTGCAGCTCTCTAACAATCCGGGGGTAATAAGGG
>JACDDZ010000076.1 GCA_013816695.1 Gemmatimonadaceae bacterium | reverse complement strand
CTTTTCGCCGGCTGCCACGCGAAGTTGCCACTGTACGAGATCGATCCCCGTCACGAACTCCGTTACAGGATGCTCAACCTGCAGGCGGGTGTTCATCTCCAGAAAATAAAAATCGCCGTTCCTGTCGAGCAGAAATTCGCAGGTACCAGCGTTCACGTATCCGGCAGCTTTTGCTGCGCGAACTGCAGTCTCGCCCATGCGCGCCCGCAGATCCGGATTCACGGCTACACTCGGAGCCTCTTCAATCATCTTCTGGTGCCTGCGCTGAACCGAACATTCCCGCTCGCCCAGCGAAATGACGTTGCCGTGCGAATCCGCGAGCACCTGTATCTCGACGTGGCGTGGGCCCTCGATGTACTTCTCGATGTAAACGGCGTCGTCACCAAAGGCGTTCCTGGCTTCGCGGCGAGCCGCATCAAGTGAGGACCCGAACTCCTTCGCTTCGCGCACTACCCGCATTCCCTTTCCGCCACCACCCGCGGCCGCCTTGAGCAGGACCGGGTATCCAAACTTCGCTGCGAGGGTCTCCGCTTCTCCAACGTCGGTGATGGGCTCGGTGGTTCCCGGCACAATCGGGACGTTATGCGCAGTCGCCAGCGTTCTCGCGGCCACCTTGCTTCCCATCGCCTCGATTGCTTCGGCCGGCGGACCAATGAATACAAGACCGGCGTCGCGCACTGCACGGGCGAACCAGGCGCGCTCGGACAGAAATCCATATCCCGGATGAATCGCTTCGGCGCCGACACTTAGCGCCGCTTCAATAATTCGGTCGCCCTTCAGGTAACTCTCGGATGATGCTGCAGCCCCGATGTTGATGGCTTCATCGGCCTCCCTCACATGAGCCGCGTGCGCATCAGCATCGCTAAACACTGCGACGGCTGACACACCCAGCTCATGGCAGGCGCGGATCACGCGAACGGCGATTTCGCCGCGATTGGCGATCAGGACTTTCTTGAACATTTGAAACCCATGTGTGCCCTAAATAGACGCATCTTTGCGTCCGGGTGGAACCTCTGTCACTACTATAGGTATACAGTTCATCACCAACAACGGGCCTCCATGAGCTTCTCCACTGCACGTACCCTGGCAATTATTTCGACAGTCACCGCTGGACTCCTCTTTTTTGGTGGACGGCTTTCTGCGTCCCGGGCCTTGTCGCTGACCGTTCCCAACGCAGAAGCAGCAGAACCGCTTGCATCTGCTCCGTCAAAAGAGACGGCTGTCTTTGCCGGCGGGTGCTTCTGGGGAATTGATGCGGTCTTTCGGCGCGTCAAAGGCGTGAGCTCGGTGTCTTCAGGATACGCAGGGGGAACGCGCGTCGCGCCTGACTACGACCAGGTGTCCTCCGGTACAACGGGCCACACGGAGTCAGTTCAGGTGATTTTCGATCCGTCGGTTGTGACCTACTCGCAGCTGCTGCAGATATTCTTTTCGGTGCACAACCCAACGGAGCTCAACCGTCAGGGACCTGACCACGGCACCCAGTACAGGAGCGCGGTCTTCTACACCTCTGATGCGCAAAAGAAATCCGTCGATACGTACATCGCACAGATGAACCGCCAGAAAACTTTCAAGGATCCGATCGTTACGCAGGTTGCGCCTATCGACAAGTTCTGGGCTGCCGAGGATTACCACCAGAATTATTTCGCCGGCCACACCAACCAGCCTTACATCGTCATTAACGACGCGCCCAAGGTTGCTCTCTTGAAGAAGCGTTTTCCTTCCTTGTATAAAGAACCGCTGGGCTAGTTTCGGGTCGACTGCCGCCGCAGTTGATTAAAGCGGAATATTTCCGTGTTTTTTTGGCGGATTCTTGTCCCGCTTGTTCTGAAGTGACTTGAGCGCCTCTATGAGCCGGGGGCGGGTGTCGCGTGGGTCGATTATGTCATCCAGGAATCCGCGCGAAGCAGCAACATAAGGATGCGCGAATTTTTCGCGGTACTCCTGGATCTTCTGCTCCGTCGCTTCCTCGGGATTGCCGCTTTCGTTGATTTCTTTCCGGAAGAGAATCTCAACGGCGCCCTTCGGGCCCATTACGGCAATTTCGGCTGTCGGCCACGCGACGTTGTAATCACCGCGAATGTGCTTTGAGCTCATGACGTCGTAGGCCCCGCCATATGCCTTCCGCGTTATGACAGTGAGTTTCGGGACTGTCGCCTCGCAATAGGCGTAGAGCAGCTTCGCACCGTGCTTGATGATCCCTCCATGCTCCTGCGCGACGCCGGGAAGAAATCCAGGAACGTCCTCGAACGTCACGAGCGGAATATTGAACGCGTCGCAGAAGCGAATAAAGCGCGCGGCCTTCACCGACGCATTGATATCGAGCACCCCCGCAAGCATTGCCGGCTGGTTGGCCACGATGCCGACACTGAATTTTCCAAGATGTGCGAAGCCGCAGATGATGTTATTCGCGTATTCCCGCTGGACTTCGTAAAACTCGCCGTCGTCAACCACACGCCCGATGACGTCGTGCATGTCGTAGGGCTTGTTGGGGTTATCGGGAACTACGTCGAGGAGCTCCTCATCACGCCGGTCATCCGGATCAGCGCTCGTTCCGCGCGGGGCATCCGAGAGATTGTTCTGCGGGATGAACCGCAACAAATCTCTGATGGCTTGAAGACATGCGGGCTCCGAGTCGTAAGCAAAATGCGCGACACCGGAAGTTGTCGTGTGCGTGTCGGCTCCGCCCAGTTCTTCCATGGTTACATCTTCGTGCGTTACAGTCTTCACTACATTCGGACCGGTCACAAACATGTAGGATGACCCTCGGACCATGTACGTGAAATCGGTAATCGCAGGCGAATAAACAGCACCGCCTGCACAGGGACCAAGAATCGCCGAAATCTGCGGAACTACGCCCGACGCCAGTGTATTGCGGAGAAAAATGTCCGCGTAGCCGCCGAGCGAGACGACACCTTCCTGAATTCTTGCACCGCCGGAGTCATTGAGTCCAATTACCGGCGCGCCATTTCGAACTGCGAGATCCATGATCTTGCAAATCTTTTCCGCGAAGGTCTCGGAAAGTGAACCTCCAAAAACGGTGAAATCCTGTGAGAAAACATAGACCAGCTTGCCTTCGATATTGCCGAACCCGGTAACTACGCCGTCACCCAACACCTTCTGGTCTTCGAGGCCAAAATCTGTTGACCGGTGGGTGACAAAACGGTCCAGCTCGACAAAGCTGCCTTCGTCCAGGAGAAGATCGAGTCGCTCCCTGGCCGACAGCTTCCCTTTTGCGTGCTGTGCCTTGAGTCTCGCCTCTCCGCCACCCAGCTCGGATTCCGCGCGCCGTCTCTCGAGCAGCTCGAGTTTTTCTCTCATGGACATGGACAAAAGCTACCACGAGAAAGGCACTGCCACGAGAGTGTTTAATCGTCTAGTTTTCCAAGCATTCAAATTAGTTAATGGAGCTTTCAGTGCTCGATATTGCTTTTGTATTTCGTTCTCGTTTGATGGGTGTTGCTCTATTTACCACCAGCGTGATTTCGTCCGCTGCGCTGGCGCAGAATTCTTCACCTGTTGATTCGGTGACATCGATTGGCACCGTCACCGTCACTGCGACTCGCACTCCCCGCCCCCTCATCGAAACACCCAATCCCGTAATCGTTGTTGACAGCGCCAGAGTCCGCGGCTCGCTTGTAAATGGTGCCGCTGAACTTCTGCGCGAATACCCGGGTGTTGATATCACAGGAACGGGCGCCAACCAGGGCCGGCCAATTATTCGGGGCCAGCGCGGCCAGCGGATTCTTCTACTCGAAGACGGGGTTCGTCTCAACAATTCCCGGCGTCAGCAGGACTTCGGCGAGCTTCCGGCTCTGGTAGGTCTCGACGGACTTGAGCGCATCGAAGTTGTCCGCGGTCCCGCATCCGTTCTCTATGGAACGGACGCAATAGGCGGTGTGATCAACCTGATCAACACGAGTCCGCTGTTTACGACTTCCGGCTTCAAAGCAGGTGGTACGGTCAGCTATCGCTACAGCAGCAGTGACAAGCAGAAGCGCCCTTCCGGATCTCTCAACGCACAGTTTGGCCGATTTTCGCTGAGAGGCAGTGCCGCTTTTCGCAATGCGCAGGACTATGAGGCACCGGCAGGCTCGTTTGGAAAGCTCACGCTCGGCAATGACACGCGTGTGCACGGCACCGGGGTAAAGGATGAAAACGTTTCAGTGCAGGCCGCCGCGCGTGTTCGGGAGAGTGATGAGATATCCGCACGCTTCTCCAGGTACGATGCATCGAATGCAGCCTTTGGCTTCGTCTCCAATGCTGACCTCGGCACACCCGGTAGCCCCTCGATCGATATCCGCTATCCCAATCAGACCTACGCCAAGACTAGCATTCGATATCGTGCGAAGGCGCTCGCGCTGCCGTTCGCTGATAGAACCGACGTTGTTGCCTACACGAGTGGCAACGAGCGATCGCTCACACTCAACGTCTTCGTTCCCTTCGGTCCAGGCACTCCGCCCGGCGCAGGCGTAGGCGTCAACAGTCGAAACTTTACTGACGTAAATACAGATGGATTCCGCGCCGAAGCCGCCAAGACTTTCTGGAAGCAGGTACTCACTTACGGCGCAGACTTCTTTCGCGACCGTTCCAACAACACTGACTCAAGCGTTACCACAGTGTTTGGGTTCGGTCCGCCGCGCCCACAGATAAACGACACCGCCTCCACGCCCAACGCATCCTTCCGCAGCACTGGCCTCTTTGTTCAAACAGAGGCGAGCCTTACAGATCGTCTCTCACTCGTCGCAGGTACGCGCTGGCAGAGAGTTTCCACGCGCACCAGAACGACGCCGAAGATCAGCGTTCCCTTGATTGAATCATCTGACAATGCGGTGGTCGCCGCGGGTAACGCACTTTTCCGAATCGCCGACAATGTCAACTTCATTGCGTCGGTGGGTCGTGCATTTCGTTCGCCGAATTTGATCGAGAAGTTTTTTAATGGCGCGGCTGCGGAAGGTAGCGGATATCAGCTTCGCAATCCTGATCTCAAGCCGGAATCGAGCCTCGACGTCGATCTCGGCGTCAAGGCCGGCTACAAAGCAGTTTATGGAGAGCTGTTTGTCTTCCGAAACAGTATTACGAACGGAATTCGCATCGCGCCGACTGGTACCAAGGTTGGGCAGTTCAAGGCATTCCAGAACGTGAACGTGGACCGCTTGCGTGATCAGGGAGTTGAGGTTCTGCTGCAGGCGTCGCTCCACGCGGGATTCAGGGTCGCCAGCAGCTATACCCAGATCGAATCCAGGAATGTGTCCAATCCGCTAAACCCGGTTGGCGACAGCTACTCATCCAAGCTCACCGGTTCCCTGGCTTGGCAGCAGGCCGGCGGACGGTTCTGGAGTGAATACCTTGTGCGCGCAAACGGCAAGAGAAAGGATGTCGCACTCGGTACCAGCCCAATCGGTCCAGTGTTGCCTGCTTTTACCATTCACTCAGTCCGTGGCGGGGCGAAGCTCTTCAGCATGGGTGCACTCAGTCACAGCCTGAATTTTTCAGTCAATAACCTCACCAACAGACTGTATGCCGAGTTCGCGAATGCGAGTTTCTTCCGCCCTGAGCCGAAGCGGTCCGCAGCAGCTTCCTGGACAGCGAGCTTCTAGCCAGTGGGTAAGCCCGGGTTCATTTCATATATTCCGATAGTTACGACGATAGTCGCACTGGCATTCGCAGTGCGGCTATTCGCCCGATACCGCGATAAGCGCGGGATGCATCACCTCTGGTGGGCGCTGGGCATGCTGACGTACGGGGCGGGTACCATTACCGAGGCACTAACGACCCTGATCGGATGGCATGAGCCAATTTTCCGTGCATGGTATATCACCGGCGCGCTGCTCGGCGGTGCGCCACTCGCACAGGGCACTGTTTACCTGATGCTGTCGCGAAAAAAGGCGAACGCTCTCACTCTCGCCGTTGGATCTGTCGTCGTTGTCGCAAGTGTCTGTGTTCTGCTTTCTCCCATCAACTACAGCCTGGTCCAGCCGCACCGGTTGACTGGCTTTGTGCTCGGCTGGCAGTGGGTGAGAATGTTCAGCCCTTTCATCAACCTCTACGCCGTGATCTTCCTGATCGGCGGAGCGATCATTTCCGCTGTGAGGTATTCGAAAAAGCGTGAGACATACCACCGATATGTCGGAAATGTTCTCATTGCGATCGGTGCCATTCTGCCCGGTATTGGAGGCACTTTTACGAGATTCGGGATGACTGAAGTGCTCTACGTCACCGAGTTACTCGGTCTGCTATTCATTTACTCCGGATTCCAGATGAACACGGCCGCTAAAGCATTTGGCCATCCGAACGGCGTCCAAAAGGCGGCGTGAAAGAATTACTGAGAGCGACAACTGAACACGCTCTCCAATATCTCGACAGCCTACAGTCACGGCCTGTCGCGCCGGACGCTGAGGCAGTCGCCAATCTCAAGTCGTTGGATATTGCGCTCCCGCGCGAGGGCACTGCGCCAAGTGAGGTCATCCAGGAACTGGATGAATTTGGTCGTCCTGCAACAATGGCCATGGCTGGCCCGCGCTTTTTTGGATTCGTAATCGGCGGATCGCTCCCGGCCGCTCTCGCAGCGAATTGGCTGGTAAGCGCATGGGACCAGAACACCGGCCTGTACAACTCTACTCCCGCAACTTCGTACATCGAAGAAATTGCCCTCAAGTGGCTTGTCGATTTGCTCGGCCTTCCGTCACAGACAGCGGGAGCTTTCGTGTCCGGTACGAGCGTCGCGCACCTGACCGCACTGGCCGCGGCCCGTCACTCAGTTCTCGAGCGCGCCGGATGGGATGTGGAATCGGACGGGCTATTCGGCGCACCGCCGGTTACCGTCATCATTGGAAAGGAAGCGCACCCAACACTGCACAAGGCGCTTGGAATCATTGGCCTGGGACGAAAGCGAGTGCTGGAAGTTCCCGCCGATTCCCAAGGCCGAATGCAAACAGCAAAAATTCCAAGGGTTTCCGGGCCTGCGATCATTTGCGTGCAGGCCGGAAACGTCAACACTGGATCGTTCGATTCCATTGGCGAAGCGTGCGAGATCGCGAAAGAAATTGGTGCCTGGGTTCACGTGGATGGCGCATTCGGGCTATGGGCGAATGTTGCGCCCACCCGAGCGCACCTCGTTGCCGGCGTGGAACAGGCAGACTCGTGGGCGACCGACGGGCACAAGTGGCTCAACGTGCCATACGACAGCGGAATAGCGTTCGTTCGCGACGCAAATGCATTGCGCGCTTCTATGTCGATAAGCGCTGAATACCTCCCTCACGCTAGCGAGCACCGAAATCCCTCCGACT
>JACDDZ010000075.1 GCA_013816695.1 Gemmatimonadaceae bacterium | reverse complement strand
GCGAAGCACGAAAGAGTCACTGACCTTGCCGAACGGAAAAGTTCTGCCAATAGCGCATCAGCCGGAGCTTCCGGTTGAGCGCTTTATTGTTTCAGACGCGCCTGACGCCGAAGCAGTACCGATGGATGTCGTTTTTGTCGGTGGGGGTCCGGCCGGACTCGCAGGCGCAATCGAACTCGCACGCCTCGTAAAGAAGGACGACGAAGCCGGCGGTACGCTCGGCGACATCCAGATCGCAGTCCTGGAAAAAGCCGCATCGCTCGGTGAACACTCGCTCTCAGGCGCAGTTGTGAATCCGATCGCGATGCAGGAGCTCTTTCCCGAACTCGACATGAAGGATTTTCCCTTCCGTTCGCCCGTCGAGAAAGAGCGAGTCTACCTGCTTGCGGGACAAAAGCATTTCCGCATTCCCGCTCCGCCGACGATGTGGAATCATGGCAACTACATTGCCTCAATTTGTGAAATCGTCCGCTGGCTCGGCGAAAAAGCCGAGGCAGAAGGCGTAAATATTTTCACCGGTTTTCCAGCGGCATCACTGCTTGTCGATGGAGACAAGGTTCAGGGAGTGCGCACCACCCCGACCGGTCTAGCGCGGAATGGCGAGCCCGGCAGCGGTTACGCTCCACCCACCGACATCACCGCACGCGTTACGGTCTTATCGGAAGGAACTCGCGGCTCGCTGTCACAGGCGTGGATGAAATCGCAAAAGGTCACCTCCGAGAACCCGCAGATTTTCGCGCTTGGTGTGAAGGAAATCTGGGAAACCAAAAAGCCACTCGATGCAATCATCCACACGCTCGGCTGGCCCGTACCGCTAGACGCATTCGGCGGAAGCTTCATGTACCCGCTCTCGCCGAATCAGGTTGCAGTCGGACTGGTAGTAGGAATGGATTACCGCGGCACCGGAGTTGACGTTCACGAAATGTTGCAGCAAATGAAACAGCATCCGCTGTTCAAGCAGTATCTGGACGGTGGCGAAATGGTGGAGTGGGGAGCCAAGACAATTCCCGAGGGCGGTTACTATGCGATGCCGAACCAGCGCGCGGGGAATGGTGTCCTTCTCGCTGGTGACGCAGCTGGTTTCGTCGAAGTCGCGTCACTCAAGGGAGTGCACTACGCGATGCGGTCCGGAATTCTGGCCGCGCGCGCCATCTTTACGGCTCTCAAGAAAAACGACACATCGGCTGCCGGCCTCGCCGAGTATGATCGCGCAATCGACTCCAGTTACATCGTGCGCGACCTGCGGGCGCGACGCAACATGCGGCTCGCATTCCAGAAGTACGGATTCTTTCTGGGCGGAGCGATGGCATCGCTGATGATTGCAACAAAGGGTCTTTTTCCCGGCTGGAAGATCGCGTCGCACAGGGATTCCGAGGTCCCGCGCAACGTGGAGCCAGCTGAGCGTTTCGTTCCGGACGGCAAGCTCACCTTCAGCAAGCTGGATGCGAACTTCAAGTCAGGAAATGCGACACGCGATGATGCACCTTCGCATCTGGTTGTTGGCCAGGATATCGACGGAGAAGTTGCGGACCTTTACACGCACATGTGTCCGGCGGGAGTCTATGAACGCGACGGCGATCGATTGATTGTGAACGCCGCCAATTGCATCGACTGTAAAGCCACGGATGTCATTGGTCCGCGCTGGACCCCGCGAGAAGGTGGGGCAGGGCCGCGCTATCGGCTCATGTAGAACCGTTGGATCCTGCAAGGACGGAACTGCTGACAGGAGCGACGGAGCGATGGACACAATCTGAGAAAGCAAAATAAAGGGGAACTACATTCGCGAGATGTCGTTCCCCCTGGTATTCCTCAGATCTTGTCCGTCGCGCCGCGCAGACTTCTAACTACCGTTCTGTCCACTCCCAGGCACCTTCCCGTCCGGCGTAAAAACTTCCACTGACAAAGTGAAAGTCCGCCGTTCCTTCGCGCTCAGCGCTCCAACTCCCACAAGCTGACGCGCGATCTCTTCGCCCTTCTCATTCCGAATGGAAAGGATCATCGAATACTCCCACGGATCTCCTCCCTCCGTGTGATGTATCGTCCCCTCGACCTTGAGCGCCGAAAAACTCGGCAGCACGCTGCCCTGCCTCTTGGGATCGAACCGCAGGTGATGCTTGCAGATCGGGCAGACATTCGCGCTCTCGAGTATTACAGCCCTGCAGTGTGGACAAGCGCGGGTCTTTCCCGCGCTGACCGGGCGTTCGGTACTCACGTATCCAGGCCGCTTTCCACTTTAAGTTGCGGCGTCTGGGCGCCTCCGCCCTGCTTTTCCCAGCCAAAGTCCATTTGGCCGCGCATCCTCGATCCCGCCGAAACAGTGATCGAATCAGCCTTCAGGTTTCCATCCAGCACACCCGTCTCGAGGAGCTCGACCCGCTTGGCTTCATCCACGTTACCCTGCAGCTCGCCGGCGATGACTACTGCGTTCGCGCGCACGGCCCCGGTGAGCTTGGCACCGGCTTCGATCGTCAGGTTGCCGCGGACATTCACGTCACCCTGAAAATTTCCGGCGATGCGGAGATCACCCGTTCCCTCGATGCGGCCTTCAATCGTCAATCCGTTCGCAATCACTGACTCTTTCATGTCGTGGTCCATGTTCCTGCGCGGAAGGTCGAAACGCTGCGATGGTTCGGGACGACTCTCGACGTCGCGATCAATGCCCGAATCCGGCGTCGAAGGATCTCTCCTGACTGAACTTTGGTCCTTCCAGATAGCCATCGCCTGTTCCTCTGATTTGTGACGCGAAGCCGCGTCGGTTGACTGTCCGTAATAGACGCTGAGGAGCGCCCGAAGTCACCCCCCTCGGTAAAAAAAACCGGCCGGCGACTCTTTCGAATCACCGGCCGGCTTCGCCCCCCACGCGGGGCCTGGGGCTAGCTCAGCCGCCCGACGGGAATCCGGAGCTCGGGGGTGGAGCATCCTGCGGCTGCGGCTGACGGATCTTTGGCGTCTGGCCGAAGTTGTAATTGAAGCTCAGGAACGTTCCGCGTACTCCGAACGAACGGCTCGTGTTCTGGAGAATCGTCTCGTTACCCGTCTTGATGCGGAACCCGATTGTGTTGAACGGGTCAACGAAGCGCAGCGTGACGGAACCCTTCTCGCCGTAGACCTTCTGGCGGAAGGAGATGAAAGTCTGCTGGTTCGCCGAAAACCTGCCCTTCTCAATCTTCTGCGGTGCCTGGTACCTGTAGTTCGCCGACATGGACAGAGCATCGGTAAGGTTCAGGTTTCCGTTCAGGCGTCCGGAGAATGCAATCGCGTCAGTGGTCAGTGCGGTTTCCGATCCTCCGTCTGTAACTGTCTTGAAGACGTTCAGGCCAACAAGTCCGTTGAACTTCTTGCCGAAGCGAAGCTGCGTAGTAGCATCGGTACCCCAGGAATTGTTTGATGCAAGGTTCCTGAAGGAAACTGTCGTGACATCGCGGCCGTCGACCTTGCCATCGGTGTTGATGTCAACCCGGATGACGTCGGTGGTGTGACGGTAGAACGGCTGAAGCTGGAAGGTGTAAACGTCGCCGCTCTTGGTGAGCCCGAGCTCGAATGCGTCTGTGTACTCGGGGCTCAGGTTCGGATTTCCAATCAGCGCGTTCTGTGGATCCAGAAACTGCGGGAATGGGTTTAACTCCTGAGTTCCGGGACGACGAATACGGCGTGAATAGCTCGCTTTCATGTTCAAGACGTCGCTCTTCTTGTAGCTGATGTTTCCGCTTGGGAAGAGACTGGTGTAGCTGTATGGGAAATTCTCGTTTGTCTTGGCAAGATTGAAGTCGCGCGACGCGTACTCTGCGCGGAGTCCACCCTGCAGGTCGAACTTTCCCTTCGCCTGGCTGAGAACCGCATAACCCGCACTGACGTTCTCGCTGAAGCTGAAATCGTTGCTGAGGTTGCTCACGGCCCACTGGTTGTTGCCAAGAAGATCCTTGGTTACCAGGTAGTCGCGATCCAGCCAGCGCTCGGTTCCCTTGAAGCCGGTTTCCAGCTTGCGACCGGGCTTCAGAACCTTCATGTAATCCAGCTGGGCATTCAATGTCTTCGTAACCGCGTCCGTATTATCGAGTTCGCGCTCGACGGAATTCGTCGAGTTCAAGGGAACCCTGAACTGCGAAGTGTTGTCGATGTCACCGGTGCGATTGACCCGGAACTCGGTGGACACTTCGTGCTTGCGCGGCTCGAGCGTGCGCTTCCACGCCAGGGTGTAGTCGACCATCTGGCTCGTTGTGTTCGAGCCGCGGATACGGTCGTACCGCGAATTCACTGAATTGGACGAATTAATTTCTGTGTAGCCGGTAGTGTTGTTATCGGCACCATGACGGCGGTTCAAGATCACCGAATTGGTGATGACGTCACGCTTGTTCGGCTTGTAGTCAATCGTTGTGGTGACATTGTGGCCTGCGTTGGCCTGCAGGCCGATGATGTCCTGGTTGGTGTAGCGCGTGGCCGCACCAACCGCGTCGAGGCGCTCGCGGTTGTTGAAGCCGAGGACGTCGCGCTCGTCGTAGTTGAAGCCGTAACTGGTGAAGGTCGTGAACGGCCCGGACTGGTAGCCAATATTTCCGTTGGTGTTGTACCGGCCTGCGGTTGCGCCCGCAACGTTGACGCCGCCGCTGAGTCCAAGATCAACATTCTCCTTGAGGACGATGTTGATGATGCCGGCCATTCCTTCTGGATCGTACTTCGCCGACGGATTCGGAATCACTTCGATCTTGTCAACGACTCCGGAAGGAAGCGTCTTGAGGAACTGTCCGAGCTGTGCGCCGCGCATCGGTGATACGCGACCATTAATCTGCACGGCGACGTTTTCATTTCCACGCAGGCTGACCTTTCCATCATGATCGACCTGGACGGACGGAACTGCGTCGAGCACTTCACTGGCATTCGTAGCTGCGGGCGCAACCTGCTTGGCTGTGTATGCGTTGCGATCCGCCTCGACGGTCATCGTGGCGCGCTCGGCGACCACTTCCTGCGTCGAGAGCGTTACCGCGACGTGACCAAGCGCGATTGGTGCGAGCGCCTGACGCGGTGCGTCCGGTGCGATCACGAAATCTGCCGTGCGGGGGCCGAAGCCGATCTTCGTCACGCGGACGTAATACGCTCCGGGGCGGAGACCACTTACGACAAACTTTCCATCCGGGCCGGCCATTGCGCCGGAAACCAGGGACGAGTCCTTCTTGCTGCGTACGGCCACGGCCGCACTGGCCAGCGGCAGCTTGCTTTCATTTTCAATGATTGATCCGCGGACTTCACCGGCGGCTGCCGGAAGCTGCGGACCGGGGGTCTGTGCAGAAATTGCAGCATTACTTCCGGCTAGCATCAGGCCGAAAACAGCTACGACGAAGCGCTTCATATGGGTGCTCTTGGCGAATTGTGGGCGACTTAAATGGGGTCCGAAAGTGATACGCCCCACGCGTGCCCTACGTTGGATTCGCTGTAGGGTTTCAGGGTTTACTTAAACGCCTGTTTGCGGCCCCCAATATGTCAGATTCTCACAATGTGGTAAAGATCGATTTTCTGGGAAATCGTGTTCAGTGAATAGGGAACTGTCTCCTTCCTGAGAATTTTGAGACCTCTCGTTTCCAGCTCACCCGGAAACATTGGCGCCGCGACGCGGCCCGGGTCGGCAACGATGGCAACGCCTCCGGGGGCGAGTGATCGCGAAATAGCGTTGGCGACCATGGGCGGGTACCGCGGCTCGTAAAGCACGTCCGAGGCGAGAACCAGGTCGAATTCGCCGAGATCATCAGGAAAGGCGCTCCAGTCGACCATGCGGATATCGGGGGCTTTTCCAGCGTTGCGAATGGCATTCGCCTTCGCGAACAGCACCGAGTCTTCGTAGTAGTCGGTGGCCAACACCGATCTACCGCTCTTGACAGCAGAAGTTGTCACCAGCCCTGATCCACATCCCAGTTCCAGCGTGCGCTCTGAGGAAGGGTGAGTGAGCAGCCAGTTACCGAGAACGACTGACGAAGGCCAGATATCGGCCCAGTATGGAAGTCGCTCGTCCATCACGTAGTCGGCTTCGCTGATGAGGTCGTCGGCGTTCCGGGGGCGAATTATGTCCAGGGTGTGCTTTCCCACCGCAATGGGCTCCTCCAGCACATTGAATCTGTCGTACAGGTTCTGCAGCTCGGGCGGAAGCGAGCGCTTCATCAAAATGCAATCGACCCGGTCATGCGTGAGCTGCTGTTTATCGGGATTGCCTGGACAGCTCCACCTTCAGGAATGCAGCTGACATTTTCCGGGACGACAAGCAATGCATTTGCGAGTGCGAGTGCTGTCATGACTCCGGAGCTTTGCGAGCCACTGAGGCGCGCGGTGAATCCCGCATCGGTTTGCGTTAGAACGGCGCGCAAGAAATGGGTCAAAGGGGCGGATGTCTCAATCTTTTCCTCGGCCCGCGCCGTGATCAGGGAGGGAAAGAGGAGCGAATGTCCCATCATCTTGCGGATTGCCGGCTTCGCGAAGAGGATGAAACTCACCATCGCAGAGACGGGGTTGCCCGACAGTCCGAGCCAGGGTATTTCGTTCACCATTCCAAAGGCGAGAGGCGCGCCGGGCCGCATCTTCACGCGCCAGAAAATCTGCTCTCCTCCAAGCTGATCCACTGCATCGCGCGTGAAATCCTTTTCGCCGACTGAAACACCCGCCGAAGTAATTATCAGGTCTGAGCCCCTGGCCTGCTCGAATTTTTCGCGAAGCGACTCCACGCTGTCTTTCGCGATACCCAGGTCGACGGGGATTGCGCCTGCTTCGCGAACAAGAGCCGCGAGCGTGTAGTTGTTGGAGGAAACAATTTTTTTCCCTGCAATCACTTCAGCGTAGCCACTGATTTCCGTGAGCTCGTCGCCGGAGCTTATGATTGCGACACGGGGGGCGCGGAACGCAGGCACTGCTGAATGACCCAGCGAAGCGAGAACGCCAACATGTGCTGCCTCGAGCGGCGTACCCGCCGCGAGCGCGGTTATTCCCTTCGTGAAGTCCTCACCTGCGCACCGTATGTTCCGTCCTACTGGCCCGGGTACGCGCACCGAAACCGCATCCATTCCATAGTCGGTATCCTCGATCCGAACAACACTGTCTGCGCCCTGGGGAACGGGAGCGCCAGTCATTATCCGCATTGCCTCGCCCGTCGACAGCTCGCGCGTAGCAAACCCACCCGCAGGTATGTCGCCGGTCACATCAAGGCGCACAGGCGACTCAATTGTTGCGCTCGCAATATCGGAACTGCGTACTGCGTAGCCATCCATGGATGAATTGTCCCACGGTGGCATGGACGCACGCGCAACGATGTCGCGCGCAAGCACACGGCCTACGCAATCTGCAAGCGGTACATCCTCGACATCGAGTCGCCGAATCCTCGCGAGCACGGAGCGACTCGCGTCGGCGACGGTGTGCATCAGTGCGTCGAGCCCCTGTAGGTCGCGAGCAAGATGGCAATGGCATCGGCCAGGCCCGTCACTTCGTCGTCGTCAACTGTGTAGTTGTTGAGCAGCAGACTGAACACGAGAGGCTGCGCGTCGGCGGTGTTTATGTATCCCGAGAGCGAACGCGCATTTCCAATCGAACCGGTTTTCGCCCGGAGGTTGTTGGCG
>JACDDZ010000074.1 GCA_013816695.1 Gemmatimonadaceae bacterium | reverse complement strand
GCTGAATTCGTGTGTGGCGCGATGAACAGTGATTCCGTTCTTCACCAGCGTGTTTACAAATTTTACAGCCGTTGGAAAATCGCGTTGATTCGATGGAATGATGTATCCGCGCGGGTCGCGCGTGTCGGCGCTGTTGAGAAGCGCCATGTACTCGGCGGTCGTCCGCGACTTGCCAGCTTCAGTGTCACGCGCAATCACACCCTTCCATTCTTCGAGCCGGTGCGGGGTCCTCGTCCATGTGTCGCGGCTTCCACGCTGGATGGAATTCCGGCCCATCTGGTAGATGTTGAAGAGGAAGGTTTCCCTGTAGCGCGAAGCAACGTCCAGTACCGCGCGGTTTGCAGTGATCGAGTATGCAAGCGACTGCGCAAAATGCCAAGGCTGTGGATTGATTGGAAATGGCGTAACGCCCGCGCTCAGCAGCCGGTTGGGAACAAGCGGAATCGTTGTTGGCGTAGGGTTACCGATTGTCTCCGTCAGGAGACCAATGATGTTGTGGAAATACGTTGTCGTGCGCATTCCCCCGTTGAACCAGGTGGAGTAGTTCGCACCGGTTCGCATGGTGGCGCCTGGCTTGTTCTCGGCGACGAAGCGGGAATGCATGGCCGCACCGACAAGATCGAGCTCGGTAACTACGAGAGGATCGACGTTGTAGTTGAAAGGGTCGCGAAAGGGCGGTGCGAAAAGAACCGTACCCTCGGGCCCGCTCTGGTGATGGTTGTACATGATCTGCGGATACCAGGCGCGAAAAAGAACGCTGTCCATCGCCTGTGTTTCCGGCTGAGACGCCATGTAGGTGTCACGATTGTTGTCGTGTCCGATGTAATGCTGGTAAAGAACGGGCACATACTGTGTCGTGCGCTTGAGAGTATCGGGTTCCCTCATGTACCAGTTGGCCACGAGCTCCCATCCATCAGGATTCGCGGGCACGAGCAGGACGATCACGTCACTCAGGATCCGTTGCATTTCCGCGTCGTTGCTGCTTAGCAGGTCATAGGTAGTCTGCACTAACTGTTGCGATCCGAGAACTTCCGACCCGTGCAGGCCCCCATCGATCCATACAACTGCCTTGCCCTCCGCAGCGAGAGCACGGGCCTGCATGTCGGTCAGTCCCTCAGCGTTCGCTAGGCGGCTCGCAATCTCCTGGTAGCGCGAGAGGTTACGAAGGTTGGAAGGCGAGCTGATGATGGCCATCATCATTGGGCGCCCCTCCACGCTCGTGCCGATACGTGTGAGTTTCATTCGATCGGATTGCCTTGCCAACTTCTCCCAGTATCCGAGGAACTGGGTGTAGTTGATTAGGAAATAATCGGCGCCGATCGGCTTCCCGAACTGCTCTCGGGGTGTCGTGATTTTTCTCTGGGCTGCTGCAACTCCTGCACTTAGAGCAATCGCGATGAGCGCGGAAACACATGCACGGACTGGAGTGGAAATCTTCATTCGGGCTGTATGGGATAGTTGAGAGACAATTTAATGATCGTTTCCTGCCGTCTGGAGTTTCCGGGTGGCGTGCGCAGCCACTATTACACCCCCGAGCACTACGGAGCTTCCAATCATCGTCGAAACCGGGGGAATTTGTGCAATTCCGGGAATCAGGGCGCCAATGAGCGTCGCGCCGATCGGCTCACCAAGGACAAGGAGGTTGACGACGTATGCCGGCATATACTTGAGCGCCCAGTTCATCCCCGTGTGTCCAAGCAGCATTGGACCGAGCGCAAGTCCGCCGAAAATCGCAAGCTCTCGAGTCGGCATCGGATAAAGCGCTACTCCGCGTGAGAGTGCGAGTGCGAGGAGCACCACAAAGCAGGATGCGTACACGATTCCCACGTACGCCCATACTCCGAGCGACGCTCGAACGCGACGCCCAATTGCATAGTAAGCGGCCGCTGTAGCGGCCGCGGAAATGGCCAGGATATTTCCGGCCAGCGCGTTTCGCGCTGTTGCATCGTCGCCGAGAACTGACGGAAGCGCGATGATCATTGCTCCCGCGAATGCGATGACAATGCCTGTCACCTGGAGGCGATTGGGAAATTCGCGCAAAAAGATTACCGAAATTCCAAGGACGAACGCTGGCTGCAGACTCACGAGCGTTACTGAAGCGGCAATCGTCGTAAGGTGAATGGAAGCATTCCAGGCCCAGAAGTGGAGGGCGAGAAAAACGCCAGCGAGCGCGGAAAAGCCGATATCCGCAGGAGCCGCCCGCTTCCACTGTCTCCACTCCCCCGAGCCCCCAAGAAATCCTGCAACCAGGATGAGTGAAAAAAAGAGCCGCCACGCTGCGATCGCGAGCGGTTCCGAGCTGGAAAGTTTTACGAGTGGCCCGGCAAATGAAATTCCAAGCAGCGCAAAGCCCAGGACCCAGGCAGGCGAAAGCCCGCGAACTGGAGTATTCGCGGGCTTCAGCTGTATTTCAGGAATGTTTGTCAGAACAGCGAATTTAGTCCGCCGGTGTGACCGCGCTACGGGTCAGGCTTTCCTGCCGGCGAATTTTAGTCAATTCTCGCGACGTCTCGCTTGCGAAACTCAGAACTTTGCCGGTGTACCGCGAGCAATGCGGAGTATTCGTTCCACGAACGCAGCCGTTGTAGCCCTGCAGCGCGGAGCGCAGCGAGCCCTTCCGCTTCATCAGGTCGGCGAGGATGCTCGTTCCGTGGCAGATGTTGGATTCCACGTTGACCAGGTCCGCTGATCCGCATCCCCACTTGCCACTATGAAAAGGCATCACCTGCATCAATCCGGTAGCACGCACATTACTGAGGGCAGCGGGTTGAAGTCTCGCGTTTTCGGTGAGCAGTATTCCAACCAGCAGCACCGGGTCGATCCGCTTGCGTGTGCCTTCATTGACGAGGGCAGTTGCAATCCGGTCGGCAAGATTTCCATCACGCGTATATCTGCGAAGCACCTGGCCAATTCCAGCCGCCAGCGACCCCGGGCGCATAACGACGGGCGCGCCTGGAGCGATGACAGCATGCATCGCCTGAACGGGAGCCATTGCAATTGCGCCGGGCAGCTTCAGAAAATCGCCAGGAGTTGAAGGGCTGATCCGCTCATGATTGACCGTCCAGTACGCACCACCGACGATCAGCGCCGAAAGTGCAATCCCGTGCGCAATCGCCTTCACTCCACGCGCAGCGCTTGCATGACGACGCGTTACTCCGTTCAACATATTCTTCAATGATTTCAAGCTGTCTCCTCAGTCGTTTGTGAACTCGGGCCTAGTGCAGCGGCACGAGCACGCGTCCTTTCGAGTCCTTGAATGCTCTTCCCAGCCTGTCTGCGAACTTTTCGAGAAGAACAAAATCCGATTCCCTGACACTGTATCGAGCTACGGTTGTCGGCATCCCAGTGGTGGGATGCGCATCACCCGCCTGATTCTTCCGGATCTGTTTTCTTCCCCTGACTAGCTCGGCGCCGCGCGGCTTTGCGAAGCTCCACATCCGGCGACCAATCTGGGAATTCGTGAGCGGACACGCGGCGTATCTGTCGCGGATCAGCCTTATGAAATACTCGTTATCCGTAACCCTTCGTCCGTCCAGCGCCTCACTCTCGCTCACCTCGCTGGAAACCAGGTCGGCTGCTTCAACCCTGACATCGAGTGATGCGCCAAGGACTTCCGCTATCTGGCGAAGCTGATCGAGCGAAACGTTGTAATGCTCGTCGTGTTCGATATTCCGGATCGTGGAGGCACAAACCGGCTCACGCATCTGGGCAGCAACGTCCTCTCGACGGAGGCCACGGAGCTTGCGGAGCTTCTCCAATTCCCTTCCAATCCAGACCTGGGTATCTATCTATGTAATCCGGTTACCGTTATACGTATAAGTATAGCTGAGTTACCGATTTAGGTCAATAACGCCTATTCGTTATCGCCGGCTATGTCCACAGAAAGCATCTGTGACGCCACCTGGTCGGCGAACTTCATGACCTTACCCGAATAGGTATGGCAACGGGGGGTGTTAGTGCCCCGTACGCAACCGTTATAGCGCAAAAGGGCCTTCTGGAGGTTCGGCGATCCCTTTATATATGACGCCAGAATAGCGACACCGTGACAGATATTTGTATCTACATCCATGAGGTTGCCTGAGCTACAGCCCCATTGGCCCGCGTGGAACGGCATCACCTGCATCAGTCCCCGCGCACTCACATTGCTGCGCGCTGTAGTGTCAAACTTGGCGTTTTCGGTGATCAGGAGTCCCACCAGCAGAACGGGATCTATGTGTTTTTTGCCCCCCTCCCGAATCAGCGCCTCGGCAATTCGCTCGGCCCGGCTGGTGTCCTTTGTGTATTTGAGGATCACCCTCGACATGCGGAATGCCTGCTCACTCGGCTTCTGCCTGTTCGGTGCCACCGCAACAGCCGGCAGCCGGAGCAGCTCGCCCGGCTTGAGGTACTTCGGTTTCTGCTGGTTGAACGTCCAGATGGTGCCAGCGGCAATGAGAATTACGGCACCCAGACCCTGAAAACCGACGCGAAGAAGCCTTTTCCAACGGGGTTCCGGCTCCCAGTCGCGGCGACGGCGCGGCACGTCGGTGAAAATGGTTCCGTTCGCCCCACGTCGCTCCGACTCCCAATCTGGCATCGTCATGGTCACATGCATCTGCACCGCATATGCCAAAGCCCGGTATGGAGCTTGCCCCCCGTTGGGCCGATGAGAGAACAGGAAGGACTTTACCGCTCGTTTCGTTTCCTGAAGCGGGCATTAATCGGAACGGTGATCCTCTTCGCCGGCATTTTGGCCTTTGGCTATTTCTTTTTCATGCGTCATGCGGATGCCCCGCGAGCATGGACGGCAGCCGACCGCGAGATAACGAGTGGAATGCTCCGGTATGGCGAGAAAGTCGAGCGAAAAGCCAGGACTTTTCAGCGGCGCGCTTCGGAGTACTACAGGGGATCCAACGGAATGCTGTACGCGACGAGCGAACGCATCATCTTCGTCGGCGTCGTTCCGGCGTCAAACACCCGAAGCGAAGATTCGCCCGACGTAATCATCACGAGCGAATTTCCAAACGACACTACGCTCAACATGGATCTTCGCCGGGTTTACCTAATGAGCTCACACGGCGTGAAAGTGAGCTACCCCGGCAAGGTGGACGAAATCTTTGCCGCATACCCCAGGGAAACCGATGCAATGGATTCCCTGGTGATCAACGTGAACCGTCGCCTTGCTGCCATGAAAGACACGGCCGCCCTCGAGCGACGCCTCCGTGACGCCGTTCAGAAGTTGATTCGTGAACCGCTCTATTACAGGATCAGAAGCGGAGATGCGCTTTCGGTAGTCGCGAGAAAGTTCAGCACCACGCCGGAAAAGTTGAAAGAGTGGAACAAGCTGTCCGGCGACCGAGTGCGGATTGGGGACTCACTCTTGGTAAAACCACGGAAGTAAACGAATAGCGGCAGGTTGTTACCTCTCCAGGCGGTATCCGGCTTTCCACACTGTAAGAATGTGCTTCGGATCCGAAGGGTCATCTTCGAGCTTCCTGCGCAGCTCGGCGATATGGATGTCAACGGTTCGCGTCATGACTTCAGCCTGGTGTCCCCACACTTCCTTGAGCAGCTGAAGCCTGCTTGCCACCGCTCCGTTGCGCCTGGCGAGTGTAAGCAGAAGATCGAATTCCTTCGGAGTTAGCGCCACGGGCACTCCTCCCCGAGTGACCAGATGGGATGATGGATCAATGCTTATCGCGCCGAAGTGCTCGGATGCAGGAACAGTGGGCGATTCCGGTCCCCGCGCGCGTCTAAGAATCGCCTGTACGCGTGCTATCAACTCCGTGAGACTGAATGGTTTGGTCACATAGTCGTCAGCGCCGAGCCGAAAGCCGGCGATCTTGTCCGTCTCTTCGCCGCGCGCAGTGAGAATCAGGACTGGAACGCGATTGCCGCTGTCGCGCAGCTTCTCGAGGACTGTGTAGCCGTCCATTCCTGGAAGCATGAGGTCCAGGATTATGAGGTCGGGCATAATCTCAGTGGCCCGCGCCAGTCCCGCTGCCCCGTCGCCCTCCACTTCGACTTCGAATCCTTCAGCCTGAAGGCTGCGGCTGAGCCCAAATGCAAGATTAGCGTTGTCTTCAACGAGCAGAATCTTCATGCAATAACTCCCGCAGGTTCAACGACGACGGGCGTCGACCCGCCGCGTGCGTTATCGGTATTAGCAAGCTGGAGCTCTATGACGAACCGTGCTCCGGTTTTCCCGGACTTTCGCGATGCCGTGTCCTCCACCCAGATTCTTCCGTTCTGCAAGCGCACCAGTTCTTTAACGATTGAAAGTCCGATGCCACTGCCGCCCGCGCTGTCTGCGTCTCGCGCAATACGATAGTACGGATCCCAAATTCGTTCACGTTCAGCGGCCGGTACTCCCGGCCCGTTGTCGGCCACCCAGAGCCGGACGCGGCCGTTGTCGATTTTCCCGCCGATTGTGACAGTCTGCCCGACAGGTCCGTATTTCACTGCATTGTCGAGAAGATTCAGCAAAACCTGCCGAACCGCTCTGGGATCGGCGAGCGCGACGAGGTCATCCGGGGCGTCAACCTCGATTGTGTTTCTGCGAGCGCGCGCGAGTGGCGTGAACGCGTCCGTTACACGTATCAGTTCCTCACGCACCGGCAGCGGCTCCATCGCAACGGACGCCGACGCATGTTCTGAACGCGAGAAGCTCAGAACATTTTCCACGAGATACGTGAGACGCTGCGACTCTTCGTCGATGATTTCCAATGACCGGTCGCGCTCCTCATCCGATTGCAGGTGTCCCTTGCGCAGCAGCTCTGCGAACAGCCTGATCTGCGCCAGCGGAGTTCTAAGCTCGTGCGACACGCCGGACACAAATTCCTGGCGCGTCTGGGCGAGCTCCTGCTGGCGTCGCAGCTGAAGAATTGCCATCGCCACCAGTCCGCTCGTGAGAGCGAGCAGCAGCGACAGGAGCGGAAGCCGCGACGGGGGAATCCCGCCGACTACGAGACTGGACGCCATCTGCGGATGCAGAGCAACGCTCACCTCGAGATGGGCGAACCTCTCGTCCAGTGTGTCGCGCGCGAGGAAGCGGGACTTGAAATCAACGGGCGAGTGAAAGAGTTGCTTCCCCTGTGAAGTTTGAACTGCAATCGCCAGCAGCGAGTCTCCTGCGTTACGAACGAGCGAAGGCGGGAGCAGCTGATTTCTCTGGAACGCCCTGTAAAAAAACGGGGTGACAAAGGACTGCGGACTGGTTTCGTATCCATACGTGACCAGGGGATCACCATTGCGGGAGCGCGCCACCACGAATGCGAGCATTCGCCACTGTCCATCGACACTGTCGATTGTCGTCACGTACGATTCCGGTGTAACGACGACGCCCAGTGGCCGCGTTGATGTTTTTTCAGTTGTATCCGCGGACGGAGTCGTCCGCGACCGCGCGCTCATCTCCGGATCAAACGGGAAGCGCTGCGGATATGATGCAACGGTATCCTTGAGCCACTGGAGCACTGCCTTCGACGGCTTTCTGCCCGAGGTCAGCACACTGCTGTCCTTCCACTTGAACCGAAAAAAGAAACGACTTCCCTTCAGGTATTTCGCGTTCACTGGCTGCTCGCCGACCGCCACGCGAAAGTCCGCTGCCGTTGGCCAATATCTGGAATTCTCGGGATCGACGAGCGTAAGCGGTCCAATCAGCGTGGA
>JACDDZ010000073.1 GCA_013816695.1 Gemmatimonadaceae bacterium | reverse complement strand
TCCGGGGCGGATTCCACGACTTCAGGGTTATGACCGGCGGCATTCAGGTCTATCCGCGAATTCTGCACGACGAACCGAAAGGCGACCTCGGAAACAAGACTCTCGAAACGGGATCAAAGAGCCTGGACACTTTGCTTGGCGGAGGAATTACCTGTGGCACCAGCGTCCTGATCACTGGAGCAGCGGGAACCGGAAAATCCGTTCTGTCCACCCAGTTTGCACGTGCCGCGTTGAACCGCGGAGAGAGAGTTCGATTCTATCTGTTTGACGAGCGGCTGGCGACCTTCCGCCAGCGGACTACCGCGTTGGGAATATCCGTCGATGAAGAGATAGACAATGGACGTCTTGCAATTCGCCAGGTAGAGCCTACCGACCTTTCTCCCGGTGAATTCGCGAGCGAAGTAGTGCGCGCGGTCGAGGAGGAAGAGGTATACCTCATCATCATCGATTCGATCAACGGCTACATGCAGTCAATGCCGGAAGAAAGGCTGCTGCCAATCCAGATTCACGAGCTGCTCAGTTTCCTGTCAAACCACGGGGTCACCTGTATCATGACACTGGTCCAGCATGGAATCTTTGGAAACCCGGTGGATGAAGCAGCAGAGGTAAGCTACCTGGCCGACACAGTAATTCTCATGCGTTACTTCGAAGTACTGGGTTCAGTACGTCAGGCGATTTCGGTTGTGAAAAAGCGGAGCGGCGATCACGAACGCACTATTCGCGAATGCCGGGTTGGGCAGGGTGGACTCAATGTAGGTGAGCCACTGCGGGAATTCCATGGAGTGCTCACCGGGGTGCCGAGCTATGTTGGAGCTTCAGGTCCATTGATGAAGCCACCAGCTGCGCGGCAGCGCAAACGCAAGAAATAAAGATGGGTGCCGCGGTGTTGCAGGCTGATCTCCCAATCGCCCTGTTTACCCCGACGGGCAGCGATAGCAGGGTCGCCGAGAGGATCCTCGGGGATGCGGGTTTCGCCTCGACGGTGTGCGACGACATGACCTCTGCGTGTGACCTGATAACAAGCGCCAGTGCTGGTGCGCTCCTTATCGCTGAAGAGGCGCTCGCAAAAAAGGCCCATGATGAACTGTCTACTGCGCTGGATAACCAGCCAGTGTGGTCGGATATCCCGATCATTCTGCTAACCGGGGAGTCGGAACTTTCCAGCATGCTGCCGAGACAGCTGAGTGGAATCGCACTTAAAGGAAATGTGACGCTGCTGGAGCGTCCAGTGAGAATAGCAACCTTGATCACTATGGTGCGGTCCGCGCTGCGAGCGAGGCAGCGGCAGCTGGATGTGCGTGATAGCATCGAAGAGCGGCGCAGTGCAGAGCGAGCGGTTAGAGAAAGCGAATCGCAGCTGCGCAAGGCGGTTGCGTCTGCGCCTTACCCGCTCATGCTGCATGCTGAAGGCGGTGAGATTGTGGAGCTCAGTAATGCGTGGACAAGGCTCACGGGATATGACGCGCAGGTGTTGCGGAACACAAGTGAGTGGAACAGCTCGGGCGAATATCCGGTGCAGCGCAAGGTTGCAGATGAGTCGGTGCGCGCGCTTCTGGCCGACGATGCGTCAAACGAAGAGTTGCTTCACATTGGCGAGCGTACAATCAAGACGGCCGATGGTCGCGACCGAACGTGGGATGTACATCGCGTAAGTCTCGGCGCCCTTCCCGACAATCGTAAACTCTCGCTCACTGCGGCAATCGACGTAACGGCGTACAAGGAGCTGGTGAACAGCGAGCGCATGGCCCGCGAGGAAGCGGAAGAAGCCAATGCCGCGAAGAGCAGGTTTCTCGCTACAATGTCGCACGAGCTTCGCACACCACTCAACGCCATCTCGGGATACGTACAACTGATCCAGATGGGAGTGCGCGGCGAGGTCACTGATCAGCAGCGGGAAGATCTCGATCGCATCAATCGCAGCCAGCTGCATTTGCTGGCGTTGATCAACGACATCCTGAATTTTGCAAAGATCGAGGCCGGGCATATTCCTGTGGACAGCCTCGAGGTGGACGTCGAGGAGCTGCTTGCCGGAATCGAGGAATTTGTAAAACCGCAGCTTCAGGAAAAGAATCAGACCTATGTGCAGAACTGCAACCTTTCGGGGGTCAAAGGGTGTGGCGACGCCGACAAAGTACGGCAGATTATGCTAAATCTCCTTTCGAACGCGATCAAGTTCACGCCCGAAGGGGGAACTATTGAGCTGCACTGTGAAGTAAAGGGTACGATGATTTGCATCGAGGTGATCGACGACGGCACCGGAATTCCTGAAGACAAGCTCGAGGCGATCTTCGAGCCCTTCGTGCAGGTCGAGCGTGGCTACAATTCGGCGCAGCACCAGGGAACAGGGCTTGGCCTTTCCATCAGCCGCGATCTCGCGCGTCGAATGGAGGGAGATCTCACTGTAGCGAGTGAGCTTGGAAAGGGATCGAAGTTCGAGTTTACGCTTCCGCTCGCGTAGTTCCGCGATAGCTACGAAGGCATTTAAGGGTGCCTGAACTTCCCGACATAACCGTTTATATCGAAGCTCTCGAGAAGCGTGTTCTTGGGCAGCCACTGCAAAAGGTGCGCATCGCCAAGCCATTTCTATTGAGAACCGTCGAGCCCTCGATTTCTGAGATTGAAGGCAAGATAGTTGTCGCAATGCACCGTCTTGGGAAGCGAATCGCATTTGAGTTCGACAGCGAGAGTTTCCTTGTCATTCACCTGATGATCGCCGGGCGTTTCAAATGGATCGATGCGGGTGGAAAAGTGCCCGGAAAGATCGGCTTGGCCGCGTTTGACTTTCCTAATGGAACTCTGGTGCTTACCGAAGCGGGGACGACGCGCCGCGCCGGGCTATGGGTGGTGCAGGGACAGGCGCAGCTCGCGCAGTTTCAGCGCGGCGGACTGGAAGTATTTGATGCAACGGATGCGCAATTCGCGGATCGATTGCGCTCTGAGAATCATACGTTGAAACGCTCGCTTACCGACCCGCGCCTGTTCAGTGGAATCGGGAACGCGTATTCGGATGAGATACTTCACCGCGCCCGAATGTCGCCGATGAAGTTGTCCGGCAAACTATCGGACGAAGAGGCGTCGACTCTTTTCGACGCAACGAAGTCAGTGCTGATCGAATGGACTGACAGACTCCGTGCGGAGGCGCGCGATCGATTCCCCGAAAAGGTCACAGCGTTCCGGCCGGAGATGGCGGTGCATGGGAAGTTTGGGCAGCCGTGTCCCGTCTGTGGTGCGCCGGTTCAACGCATTCGATACGCGGCCAATGAGACTAACTACTGTGCGCGATGCCAGACCGAGGGGCGCTTGTTTGCCGATCGGGGTTTGTCACGGTTGTTGAAGCAGGATTGGCCAAAGTCTCTCGACGAACTGGATCTCAGTTAGGGGCTTTGACTGCGCCGCAGAGGACACAGGGGACGCAGAGGTTTACGCAGAGGACTGCAACATAGGGGGAACTGCCACGACAGATGGAATGTTGTTGCAGTTCCCCCAAAAACCTCTGCGACAAACCTCTGCGTCCCCTGCGTCCTCTGCGGCGCAGTTTGAACGCCTAGACCAACCCCAACCAGTCACGCGGAGCCCCGACATATCCCGGAAACAAAGCATCAAGTTTCGCAGCCCCGAGATGCTTACTAGCTATCTCCGAAAACACCGATCGAAAATCCGTAGTCAACGCGAGATCCCGACCCTCATACAATTGCTCGCGAGCCAAGCCGGGCCAGCGGCCGTGAATCTTTCCGCCGTGGACCGAACCGCCAATCGCGAACTGAAGTCCCGCGTGACCGTGATCTGTTCCACGGTTTCCGTTCTCGTGTGCCATGCGGCCGAACTCGGACATGGTCAGAATGACGACATCGCCCATTTTGTCGCCTAGATCGGTGACGAGCGCGGCGATTGACTGCGCAAAATCGTCCAGGCGGGTTGCGAGCTGTCCTGTGGAGGATCCCTGGTTGATATGAGTGTCCCAGCCGCCAACATCAGCGAATGCGACTTCGAGTCCAACGTTGGCCTTGATAAGCTGTGCGATCTGCAGAAGGCGGAGGCCGAACTGCGAGCGCGGATACTGCGCGCCATTGGCAGGGGCGTATTTCTGGGGATTCGCGGCCTTGAGCATCTTGACCGCGTCAAACATTTCGCGGCCGGTGCCGTGAACCAGATCCGCCGAGCCTGTTTTATAGAGAGCTTCGAGACGCTGTACATCGGAGCCGGTCGCACGGACAGTGAATTCCTGGAGGCTGTTCATGGCAACCGTTTCCTGCGGGCCTTCCAGAATTCGCGGGGTCTGTTGCGTCATTGCGACAGCGCGGAAGGGATTATCGCACTCAGCGCATGTTCCCTTGGCGGCGAGATAGCGATTGAGCCACCCATCCTGCGTTCCCTTGATGTCAGGAGTTCCGGTCTCCATATAATCCTGCGCGTCGAAGTGCGAGCGCGTGGAACTGGGACTTCCCACAGCGACAATGGGAGCGAGCAGTCCGCGGTCCCATAGAGGCTTTAGTGGTGCGAGCGAAGGGTGCAATCCGAAATGTCCGTCCAGGTCAATGGCACTTCCCTCACGCGATCCCAGTGAAGGCCGGGGAATCGCGATCGATGGACGAATTGCATAGTACTCCTTGTCGCCATGCGGAACGAGCATGTTGAGTGCGTCAGCCGCGCCGCGCTGGAAGAGACAGATCAGAATCTTGCCCTTCTCGACTGCGCTGATCTGCATGCCAAATGCAGTACGTCGCAGAAACGAGGGACTCAGTCCAAGAGTTACAAGCGCGAGTGCGCCCGATTTTACGAATGATCGTCTTTGCATTGTTATCTCCTTTGAAATTCGGGGGATCCGATCGCAAGACCGACGATCTGCGCAAATCCGGTGAGCTTCGGTGCCTGCATCATCACTCCATTCTGCCCGGCCTTGCGCTTCTGCTGGCCTGCTTTTGGCGGAGGCTCTGCCGCCATTGTCATTTCTTCGCCTGCGCCGTCGGCGGCGCTCGCAATTCCGGCCGCACTCATTTTCGCGTCGGCCGATCCGAGCATTGGATTGTCGCCCGTGACCAGGATTTTCCGCGTGTCCGGTGAGATCGCCCCGCCGAAGAGTGCGCCGGCCACAGCATCGACCTGCTTATCGCGTGTCGCCGACAGAATCTGCTGCCCACCAAATGCATCAGTTGAAGACGGCGCGAAGCGAGGCGAAGCTGCATACAAACCAAAATTGATTCGATTCAGGATTGCGCCAGTATTCATCCAGGCGTCACCGGTTTCCGGATATCCATTTGGGGCCTGGTGTCCAAAGATTGGCTGGCCCAGATAGGCAACTACAAGAGCCGTTCGCGGGGATGCATCTGGTGCAGCACCGAGCGCGCGGGCTGCGCTGGCAACCACTTCGAAGGGAGACTTAACTTTGGCGCGGTAAGACGCCTGTGCAAAGAACTCGGGCGACGTAAGGATGGTACGCACAACCTCGCGGATATCGCCATCGGTTTTAGTGAACGTCTGGGTGGCGCGATCGATGATCGACTGCGGAGGGTTGTCGCTTATGAATCGACGCGCGAGCTTGGTCGCGATATAGCGTGCAGTTGCCGGGTAGCGCGCGACGATGTTCAGCACATCTTCGCCGTCTTCAAGTCCGCGGCCGCCCTTGAGTTTTTTGCCAAGCACTACCTTGTCATCGGCATCGTGCATCTCGGGGCGAAATACAAAAGAACCGGGTTCGGCATCTGCCATTCCGAGGCGACGCTGGGCGTTGGGCTGAAGCGTGCCTGCAACCATGGTCCATCCTGTGAGTGCACGCGCGACTTCGATTACGTCGTTTTGTGTATATCCGCCATCAACGCCGAGCGTGTGAAGCTCGAGCAGCTCGCGCGCGTAGTTCTCGTTAAGACCTGCGTTGCGAAGCTGCTGCGGCCGTTGGGCTCGCGGATTTTTGCGGGCGCGCTGCTGCAGTCCCAGGGATTGGTGCGTTGAGTCGACAGTGCTGCGAGCGTTGTCCAGGTAGAAAAGCATCGCAGGGCTCTTTGCGACCGCGCCGAGTAGATCGCGGAATTTCCCAAGCGAGTTCGGGCGAATGACGTCACGGTCAAAGGACGTAAGCAGGAAGGGCATTGGCCCGCCTTTCCTGGCGTACACATTGAAATGATTCTCCCAGAAGTCGGTCATGACTTCCTGAAGCTGGCGCTCGCTCGATACAGCGCGCGCGACCCGCGATGACTGCAGCTCTCCGACAACCGATCGAAGCTGCTGCCCAGTGCGGCGTAAATTGGCAGTATCCTCGCCCGAATCCTTTTTCATTTGCCGGCGCTCACGCTGAAGCTCCGCGTACTGCTTCACCATGTCACTCTGTTTGACATCGAACGACTTGTAACCGTTCAGAAATTGCTCAAATGAGGAATCGTCGATACGCTCGGGATGGAGCTGTTGCTCGATCCAAGCATCTACGCCCATGGCGCGAAGTTTCTGGGCGTCGCCTGGACGTGGGCCGAAGGCGGCGCGATTCAGGACGTGCAAAACCTGTTGGTCGGCAGTTTGCTCACGCGTTACAGAGGACTGGGCGTGGAGAGGCGCCGCGAGAAGTGTTAAGGCGAGGAATGGCGTGAAGGATTTCATGGGTACCCGGTTGGTTTGGTCTCTTCTATATAGTAGACGGCCCCGGCGTCGGTTCGTTAAGCCCGATATCTGGTAGCGTACCTGGACTCTGTCCGGCAAATTTGGAAACACTCAGAACCTTCCCGGAGTCAAAGTTGCCCCGACAAATAGTGCGCGCCATCTGCGCATTTTCCTTCATTATCTCATCCGCTGCCAGTGCGCAGGTGGACGTTTCGCAGCTAAAGGGGCTGAGGTACCGGTACGTCGGCCCTACTCGTGGTGGTCGCGCAACGACTGTGACCGGCGTTCCCCAGCAGCCTTCGATTTTTTACATGGGCACGACCGGGGGCGGGGTTTGGAAGACGACTAACTCGGGCGCGACCTGGCAGAACATCTCTGATGGGTACTTTGCTGCCGCATCGATTGGATCGATAGATGTGTCGGACTCCAATCCCGACGTCATATATGCGGGAACCGGTTCGGAAGGGCTGAGAAGCAATGTCTCAGTGGGGCGCGGGATTTATAGATCCAGTGACGCGGGCAAGACATGGAAGTTCCTGGGTCTCCGCGACGCGGGGCAGCTGGGTTCGCTCGCAGTTCATCCCACAAATCCTGACATCGTATTTGTCGCAGCGCTTGGGAATCCCTTTGGACGGAATGAAGAGCGCGGGATTTATCGCACCACTGATGGCGGTGTCAGCTGGAAAAAAATCTTGTACGTATCCGATTCAACTGGCGGCGTGGATGTAGAGCTGCAGCCGGGTAGGCCCAATGTGGTCTATGCATCCATGTGGCGCGGCGAGCGGAAGCCGTGGACGGTAATCAGCGGTGCGCATGAGGGCGGAGTGTACAAGAGCACCGATGGCGGTGACACGTGGGCCAGACTGACCAACGGCCTCCCGAACGGTTTGGTTGGAAAGTCAAACATCGCAGTCACTGCTGCAAATCCACGGCGCATCTATGTTCTAATGGAAGCGGCGCCGGGTAGCGGACTGTATCGCTCTGATGACGCGGGTGCCTCATTCGTACCCGTTGATACAACTACCAAGGGCTTGATTACCCGTCCCTTTTATTACACGAACATCACCGCCGACCCGCGCAACGATGATGTCGTGTATGTCGGGACTGAGGGATTCTACAA
>JACDDZ010000072.1 GCA_013816695.1 Gemmatimonadaceae bacterium | reverse complement strand
ACTCTCCTGCGTAAAGGTTTTACCGCCTGGATCTCTTTTTTGACTTCTTCATTATGGTGCCGCGGCAATTCTCCGATCCGCAGCGGCATTTGTAGAATTTTTCCATCTCTTCATCGTTTTCGCCGGTCCGCTCATACTGGTAGTCGTATACAAGCTCATCGCCCGGGTGGATCGTCTTGAGCGCATAAATGAATATTCGTTTTTTTTCGATCACGGCTTCACAGTTCGGATCGCAAGAATGATTTATCAGCTTCGCATCGTTACCCCCAACTGCGCCGTCAATAACCGTCTTGCCGTCGACAGTAAACAGAAACGTGTGATGCCGCTTCATCTTTTCGTCGTCGTAGCGGAGGTCCGCTTCCTTGTTCGATATTCGCTCCCCCGCATACTCAATTACCCTCTGGCCCTTTCTCAGTTTCCTCGCCGCAAAAACACCACGGCCCTGGATTCCGGATTTCCGCACTTTGTAAAGCGGTTTCTTCTTTCCTTCTGCCAATTCCTACTCCGTCAAAGTCATTTCTAACTGCCTGCCGGCAGAATTGTTCCCCGGCATTCTCCAAAACCAATCCGTCTTACACCTTCACGCTCACAATAGCCGCGCATGATTACCTCATCGCCATCTTCGAGAAATTTCCGGGTCTCACCGGATGGCAAAGCAAGGGGCTCAGCTCCGCGCCACGTGAGCTCAAGCATGCTCCCACGCGAATCCTTCGTAGTGCCTGACACGGTCCCGCTACCGATGAGGTCTCCAGTCCGCATATTGCAGCCGCCGCTCGCGTGATGCGTAAGCATCTGCGCCGGTGTCCAGTACATGCTCCGGAATCCCGCTCGACTCACACGATGAGGCTCGATCCCCTGGTCCCGCATCTTCTGGGATAGGATCAGCACCTCAACTTGCAAATCCAGCGCCTCGCTCCGGGAGTCCTTCGCCTGCAGGTACGGGAGCGCTTCCGGATCTCCATGCGCGCGCACCGGACGCGGCGCCCGGAAAGGAGCCAGCGCTTCGCGAGTCACCACCCAGGGTGAGATTGTCGTTGTGAAGTTCTTCGCGAGAAAAGGTCCGAGCGGCTGGTACTCCCAGGCCTGGATGTCGCGCGCTGACCAGTCGTTCAGCAGGCAAAAACCAAAGATGTGGTTTTCGGCTTCGTCTATGGGTATGGGCTTTCCGCGATCATTGCCGCGAGCCACAAAAAACCCGATCTCGGCTTCGTAGTCGAGCGACCGCGATGGACCGAATACGGGCGCTGAAGCGTCCGTTGCCATCGTTTGACCTCTTGGGCGGCGCAGGACGCTGCCACTCACTACTATAGAAGAGGATCGACCGTGGTACCCGATCGGCACGTGCTTGTAGTTGGGAAGCAGCGGATTGTCTGGCCGGAACATGCTCCCCACGTTCGTTGCGTGTTCGATGGACGCATAGAAGTCGGTGTAGTCGCCGATCGTTGCGGGCAACGACATGATCGTCTTCTCCATCGGAACGAGTGCCGCGCTGACCTTATCAATTGTTGCGCTGTCGGTCGAACAGACAAGCTCCTGAACCCGCTTGCGGAAGTCGCTCAGCATGTCGCTCGGGGCGCTCATCAATCCGTTGAGGGTCGTATCCTTGCAGCGGACAGCGATCTCCCGAGCCTTTCCCTCAAAAAGCTCCACGGTTCCCTGCCGACTCACATTCAGAACCTGGTCCCCAATCGCCACACCAATCTGCTGTGATGACGCAGAGTATCCGCCGACCGACATGGAAAACACTCCAAACGGAAGGTTCTCCGGCGGGAAATCGCTCGCAGGATCGTTCGCGGAGGGAATCCAGCTTTGCAGGAAAGTCATGCGGATGGAGTCGAGGTATGAGCCAGCAGCCTGGCGAACTCTTCTACAGGCTCCGTAAATGAACAGGATCCAAATGAAATGGCGAACTCCTTGCGCGCTCGGTCAATCTGGGCGGCCGACACAGAGCTGCTGCGCCATCGCATTCCATTCTCGTCAAACACAAATGCCGACGGATCACGTTCCTGAATTACCGCGAGAACATCCGCGTCTGGCGAGCCATGGAAGAGAAAGATTGCCGCAGCAAATATGTTGAGGAACCCGAACATTTCTGCCGACGCCGAGCCCGGTTGGTAGGTGAGCGGATAACTGCTGCATACAACATGATGCAGGCCCGCGGTTGCCTTGAAGGCGATACCGTGATGCCTGCACGCCTTCATGAATTCCACAATAGCGCTTCCTGGAGGGAAGGCGTTTTCCTCGGTGCCGCCGGTCCGGATTTTCGCTGAGAAAGTTGCGCCGCGAATCGCTGAAAATAAATCCGGACTCTGTTGGTCCGGCGGAATTTCAATGAAGGCTCGGTAAAAGTCGGGCAGCGTTTTCCTTATTTGGGCGACGCTCTCGGGGCGGGATGCCTTGATTTCCACTGTGTCTATCAGCGCGTGACCGGACGGCGAGTCCACCCAGTGTGAGCAGTTGAACTTGAGAATTGCCGGGATTTCATCCTCGAACTTGTCGGTGAGGAGGACGGCGAGCAGCCAGGGTTCAGCATGGGTCCCGCGAGGCAAGTGCTCAGCGGCAGCGTCCGCGAATTCGTCGAGCCGGCTGGCCGGGAGTACGAACCGGCCGAGCATGCCTGCGTCGGGCCGGCGGCGATAATCAGAGTAGTTTGATACGGCCTGGGCCATCCCGAGTCCCGCCGGGGGAAACAAGCCGGCGTAATCGACAAGCCCATGGGTAAGACGATTGATAGATTCCATTCGGGCCGGAAATCTATCTAGAAACCCACGGTTGACATAACGGGTCCAATGCCGAAACCGGCCAGTCACCCTTTCCGTAAGTAATTCATGAAATTTGCCACGATCTTGCTGGCGTGCGCCCTCGGCGCACCCGCACTTAGCCAGGCGCAGGCCCGTCCCGACACACCAACGCCAAATGACAGTCTCTTGTCATTAAAGCGCGCAAAGGCAGTTCGTATCAGGCCCGGAACCATCAGCCTGGACGGCAAACTGACTGAGTCTGTATGGGAAACAATTCCCGCCCTGACTGAATTTGTGCAAAAAGATCCTGTAGAAGGCGGCGTTCCGTCCGACAGGATGGAAGTGCGCATCGCTTACGACGATGCTGCGCTCTATGTGGCCACGAGGGTCATCGTGAAGCCGGGACGCATAATTCAGTCTCCCATTGGACGGCGCGACAACATTTCGCAGGCAGAGTTCATCGGTGTTTCTTTCGATTCCTACCGCGATCGCCGCACCGCATACTCCTTCGTGGTAACTGCATCTGGTGTGCGTGGCGACTATTATCATCCAAATGACGACGAAGGTACCGACGCATCGTTCGATCCTGTGTGGGAAGCAGCGGCAAACCAGACTGCCGAAGGGTGGACCGCCGAGATGCGCATTCCTTTTTCGCAGCTCCGGTTTAATGCGCGTGAGGTCCAACTGTGGGGACTGAACATCCGGCACTCGGTCCCTTCCCTCAACGAAAACGTGTACTGGAATCCTGTCCCGAAACGTGGATCAGGCTGGTCGACATGGATGGGATCACTCGAAGGTATCTCCGGAATCGCACCATCTCGCCGCCTCGAGCTGACGCCATATGTAGCAACGGAAGCCAACTTTACAGGGAACCGGATTGCGGCCAATCCGTTTGACGACGGAAAAAACCTGAACGCACGCGTTGGGGGAGATCTCAAGATGGGTCTCGGACCTGCGCTTACACTTCAAGTGACGGCTAACCCTGACTTCGGCCAGGTTGAAGCGGATCCTGCCGAGGTGAATTTGTCGGCGTTTGAGACGTTCTTCAGCGAGAAGCGGCCGTTCTTTGTGGAAGGCAGCAACCTGTTTCAGGGCGGTCATAGCTATTTCTACTCGCGTCGAATTGGTGGGCGTCCGCGCGGACCTGCATCGGGTAGCTTTGTCGATTATCCAAATGCAAGCACAATTCTTGGCGCAGCAAAGCTTACGGGCCGTCTTCCGAGCGGAGCATCGATCGCCGGACTTACCGCGGTAACCAACCGGGAATCAGCGCAGATCTACGATACAGTTGCAAAGAAATTCGGACGAACCGTGGTTGCGCCGCTCACTACCTACGCTGTCGGGCGGGTCCAGCAGGAGCTTGGCAAATCGCATTCAACTGTTGGCTTTATGCTGACCGGGATCACGCGAAACCTGGATGAGGGAAGTCCACTCGAACGGATCCTGAACAAGTCCGCGTTTTCAGGCGGTGCAGATTGGAATATCAGGCTGAAAGAGGGAGAGTATGTTGTCGGTGGCGCGCTCGGCTTCAGCAATATTCGGGGCGACAGCACTGCTATAATCCTCGCGCAGCGCTCCAGCGCGCGGTACTTCCAGCGCCCCGACGCGAAACACTACCGCGTGGACTCTACCCGCACTACCCTGACGGGCTATAACGCGAGCTCGCGAATCGAGAAACGAACGGGCAAGCACTGGCTGGGGGGCATGTATGTGAACGCCGAATCCCCATCATTTGAAATCAATGACGTGGGGCGCATCGGAACGGCGGATGGTGTGGCGCACGGCGTATCCATCACGTACCGCGAGACGCAACCGAATCGGTTCTTGAGAGGTTATGCCATACAGGGGAGCTACGATGCCGAGATCAACTTCGATCGCGATCGGCAGTATGGTGAGATGGGAACGAGTTTCGAAGCAACGTTTCTCAACTTCTGGAATATCCAGGTGGATGCGAATCATGACGTGAGAGCCCAGGACGAGCGCCTCACGCGTGGTGGTCCGTCCATGGGATATGGATACAACAACTACGGAATAATCAACTTATCCAACAACAACGCATCCAAGACCCGGTGGAATGCGAGAGTTTACTATGGTAAAGATGAATTTGGATCTCCGACAAATCGTTTAAGCGGTAGCTACTCAATCCGGCCAAGCCCGCAATGGCAGTTGTCCATTGTACCGAACTATCTCCGCGCTGTTAACTCCCGGCAGTTTGTACAGAGCCGCGCGGGAGGTTCGCCGGCGACGTTTAACCGACGATATGTGTTCTCCTTCCTGGACCAGAGCCAGCTCGTAGCAGAGACCAGATTGACGTACACATTCACGCCTAACCTGACTTTGGAGTTTTACGGCCAGCCTTTCGCAGCCAGTGGACGCTACTACGACTTTGGCGAGCTTGATGCTCCGAAGAGCCGGAACCTGCGCCACTACGGAAAGGATGGCACCACGATTCAGCAGCAGCCGGATGGCAGCTACCGCGTTGTCGACAGTAAGATTCTTTCGGGCGGGAGCCCGGCGACGTTTACGCTCGGGAATCCGGACTTCAACGTTCGCTCCTTTCGCAGCAATACTGTTCTTCGCTGGGAGTACAGGCCTGGAAGCACATTCTTTCTTGTGTGGCAGCAGGATCGGTCGAAGAGCGAGGCACAGGGACGTTTAATTGGGATCAACGATGTTCTGGGCGCGTTTTCCCAGCCGGGCAACAACTTCATAGCGATCAAGGCGAACTTCTGGATTCCCGTTCGCTAGAGTACGTTCTTCACGACTCCGCAGGCAATCCGGTCGCCGCTATTGCCGGCTGGCTGTGACATCTGGTCGTCTGCGCCTGCATGGATGACCAGCGACGTGCCGTCTGCGTCAAAGAGAGTAGCACTACCGGCAGTGACCGTTACACGATCGGTTACAAACTGAACGTGGGCGGAGCCATTTGAATCGACAGTGAAGTTGGGCGCATCACCGGCGTGCGGTCCGGCAGGATTGCTGAGACCGTGCTGCCTGCCCGCGGGATTGAAATGCCCACCCGCCGCACTGAAAGCAGGAGCCGGCGACGGAGCGCAGCTACCGGCCGCGTGAAAGTGGATCGCGTGCGTTCCGGCCGGCAGACCCTGGAGTTGAAGGTCGACGTGTACCTGGCCGTTGTTATCCTGCCAGACTTCGCCCCCTCCGCGAACCTCGCCGCCGGCCCCCGTGAGCGCCACAGTTGCCGAGCCCTGCCTGCCTGCCAGCGTCTGCAATTGTGAGCAAGAACTGCTTGTCAGTGCAACTACTGCGATGAGTGTAAGCCTGGAAGATGCGCGCATACCGAAACCCGCCTTTAGTCAGAGATTTTTACAGCGACTGTTTCCTTGAGTTGACTGGGCAAAATTCCGGCCTGCGGTGTTGCTGAAAGCAGGCGCGTGACAAAGCGCTGGCCTTCGGAGATCCGCTCGACTTCAATGGCCACAGCTTCGACCGACTGTTCCAGGCGCTCGAGCCTCTGTGCTGCCTCACCCTGAATTGCTGGAACTGTTATTGGCTGCTTTGCTCGACGCCACATGAGGCGCGCTGCAGAGAGTGAAAGCGGGAACAGAACGAATACAGTGAAAATGATAGACAGGGCTGTAAATTGTGCCGGCGTAAAAATATCGAACGCGCGCGGACCACTGCTCTCACTCGCAATGGCAACGAGGCCTGCAGGCGCGCTGGTAAGCTGGCGGCCGGTGGTCGCGATATCCGACTCCAGTTGCACCATCCGCTGATCCAGTACCCCAATACGCTGCTCGAGCCCGACCTTATCGGCTCCTGACGCCCCTCTCAATTCGGTCGCCAGACTCTTCCGCCGGCCTGCTGCCGAAATGAGTTGATTGGAAAGCTCTTCGCGCCGGGCACGCAACGCGCCAATTTCCTCGATGGTCGTGGGAGAGGTAACGATCTCTGGTGCAGCGGGGGCTGTTTGACCGGCCGAGGCTGGTAAGTTGTTCGTCTGCATACCCTAATTTACGGGCAAAACCGCGTTCAGGTTACAGCATCCGGTGGCGGCTTATCGCGAATGGCGGTCCATGAGATCGACGATCTCTTCGTACATGGCCTCAGCGCGGGTGTTGTCTGACCTTATTGCCTGTGCGGCGCAATGTTTCAGGTGGTTGCGCATCAATTCCCTCCCAACAGAACGGAGCGCCTCCTGAACCGATGACACCTGCACCAGGATGTCGGCGCAGTACCGGTCCTCGGTCACCATTTTCTGGATCCCCCGCACCTGCCCTTCAATTCTGCGCAGGCGCTTAAGGTTTCCCGTTTTGATGTCGGAATCGACGCCGACCGCTTTTTTCGCAGGCGGCTTTCCCACGATCGTCTTTGACTTTTCTTTCATGGAATCAGGAAGGGGTGAAACGGCGCAAGCGAAGACTGTTCATCACAACGCTCACCGAGCTGAAGGCCATCGCTCCGCTGGCGAGGATCGGGCTAAGAACAATTCCAAAAAACGGATATAGGAGTCCGGCCGCGACGGGAATGCCGATGACATTGTAAATAAATGCCCAGAAAAGGTTCTGTTTCATCGTTGCAGTGGTGCGGCGTGATAGGCTGATCGCATCGGCTACGCTGCCCAGGTCGCCGCGCATCAGCGCAATGTCGGCAGCCTCGACGGCGATATCAGTACCCGTTCCAATCGCCATTCCCACATCCGCTGCAGCCAGAGCGGGAGCGTCGTTGACACCATCTCCAACCATGGCGACAACCTCGCCCGTCTGCTGCATCCGCTGGACCTCCGTGACCTTGCCGCCGGGAAGAACGCCGGCAATCACATCCTGAATTCCAACCTGGCGCGCAATTGCCCGCGCAGTCTCCAGGCGGTCTCCACTTATCATGACGACTTTTAGCCGCATCGCGATGAGCCGGGCGATGGCGCCTTTTGAACTTTCCCGCACTGGATCGGCGACCGCCAGAATTCCAGCCAGTTTTCCGCCAACCGACACATACACAGCGGTCTTTGCCTCGGAAGTGAGCTTGTCGGCCTGCGATTCCATTGCAGAGATATCGATTCCAAGGTCGGCCATGAGAGCTGCATTCCCGATGGCGACTTTCAAGTCACCAACATT
>JACDDZ010000071.1 GCA_013816695.1 Gemmatimonadaceae bacterium | reverse complement strand
CCGTTCGCAGCCCGCGCACCAGATCCGGGCAATGGAAGTCTCCAACTATAGATAGCCTCGGCGACCTCACTACGCCGGCTGGCGGAGCCAATAAAAAGAATGGCCGAAAAAGATAAGACCCCCGTAGTTGTTGCCACACCACCTGTTGCCCCCGTTCCGGGAGCAGTAGATGCGGCTGGCGCGCCGATTCCGCCGAAGCGGAGCCCGGGTCACCGGGGTGCTGACGTTAAAGACACTGTCGCCGAAATGGCAGCAAAGGCACATGAAATCAGCCTGGAGGCCGGAAGCAAGATGGCTGCAGCGATGAAGGAAGTCGTCAGCGCCGCCGCCGGTCTCACTGGGTTCGCAATTGAAAGCGCACGCGACCTCGTTCAGTACATGGTGCGGCGCGGACAGATGACGCAGGAAGAAGCAGACAAGCTGATTCGTGAAGCTGAAGAGTTTCAACCCAAGCGCAAGGGACCCCCCCCAGCCAAGGTTGCGCCTGCGGCAGCACCAAAATCAGCGCCTGCATCCAAGCCTGCGCCTGTAGCGAAAAAGCCTGCAGCCAAGGCTCCGCCGGCAAAGAAGCCTGCCGCGAAACCCCCCGCCGCAAAGAAAGCTGTAAAACCGGTAGCGAAAAAAAGCTCCGGCGCGAAAGCGAAGAAAAAGTAGGCTTCCGGTGCCCCCGGTTGACCGTGGGGATGCGCTCGGTCTCACCCGCGCGCTCGTCTCCATAGACTCAAGAAACCCGCTCCTCGTTCCCGGCGCACCCGGTGAATCAGAGGTCGCGGGTTTCCTGGCATCGGTACTCCGCGCGTGGGGATTCAGCGTTGAGATAGTGGAGGCGGCACCAGGCCGCCCGAACGTCGTTGCGAGAATCGGAAAGCCGGGCAGAAAGTCGTTGATGTTCAATGGACATCTCGATGTCGTCGGAGTCGAAGGGATGGTGCATCCTCCATTCGATCCGGTATTGAGGGAGGGCAGGATTTTCGGTCGCGGGTCCACTGACATGAAGGGCGGTATTGCTGCCATGTGCGCTGCTGCCCTCGCTGCCGCGGACTCGGGAATAGAAGGTGAAATCATCATTGCCGCTGTCGCCGACGAGGAGTTCGAGAGCCTGGGCACCAAAGCACTCATCGCAAGCGGGGTGCGAGCAGATGCAGCAGTGATCACCGAGCCAACTCGCCTGGCGATATGCCCTGCCCACCGTGGGTTCGCATGGTTCGACATCGAGATTGCTGGACGCGCCGCACATGGGAGCCGCTACGACCTCGGAGTTGATGCGATAATACACGCAGGACTTCTCCTGACAGAGCTGGACAGACTCGAGCACGACATCCTCCCAATGAAATCGCATGCGCTTCTCGGGCGCCCGTCGATTCACGCATCGATGATCAGCGGCGGGACGGGCTACTCCACATACCCTGACAACTGCCGCCTCGGAGTTGAGCGCAGAACCATTCCGGGCGAAAGCGCACTGGAAGCACTGTCTGAGATCGAGCTTCTCTGCGAAGGAATCCGAACGCGGCGCCAGAATTTCGAGGCAGTTATCGCACTGGGTGCGTCACAGCCACCAAGTGATGTTCGAGTCGATGCGCCGATAGTAAAAGCTCTCGAAAAGGAATGCCTTTCCGAGCGAAAGCACGCTCCGATTGAAGGCTTGAGTGCGTGGACGGATGCCGCGCTCCTCAACGAGGCGGGAATTCCTGCGGTCTGCTTCGGTCCGGGTGACATAAGTCTTGCACATTCGGCTGAGGAGTTTGTCGAGGTTCGCGAGATCGAGCAAGCGACTACTATCCTCAAGAACCTCGCGATCAACTGGCTATCCTGAATGAAGCGATCGAAAGTGAAGGCGTTTACTACCGAGGACTACGATTCACTTGAGACAGCGATTTCCCGCGGCCAGAAGATCGCCTTGAATCGTCGCGGAAATGAATTTGTAGTTGTGCCAAGCAGGCTGCGAGTTGAAGGCGGACGCGAGGCAATTGACTCGGTGCATCCCACTACGGGCGAAAAGATCACCATCTACGTGGATGAGATCTCCGGATTCGAGGTTTTGCGGTGAGAGCTGAGCAGTCACTCGTCGCGGTGTATGCAGACGAGTCATGTCTTGGAAATGGCCGGGAAGGTGACAATCCAGGTGGAGCGGGCGGTTTGGTCGAATGGAGAAAGCCCGGCTCTCTGACAACCCAGCGCTGGGACTTCTGGATTTCTGAAACCGCGACCACCAACAACCGCATGGCGCTCAGTTCGGTGAGCGAGGCGTTCCGTGGTTTGTCACGCAAGGGAAAGTCCCTGCGCGTTGTTTTCACTACCGATTCGCGATACATCGTAGACGGAATGACTTCCTGGGTTCATGGATGGATCGAGCGCGGCTGGCGGCGGAAGGCCGGACCGATTGAGAATCTCGAGCTGTGGAAGGAAGCAATCGCGGCAATTGCACCACATGAAGTTGAATGGAGATGGGTCCGCGGACACCGCGGGCATCCACAAAACGAGTATGCAAATTTCCTGGCGACCCGGGCGGCGGCGGAACAGACAAGCGCCGACGGGTTTGTATTATCAGGATTCGATGATTGGATCGCGCTAAAGGGGAAGGCGACAAAGCTCACCGAAGCATCGCCTTTCCCGGACGAAGGAACCTTTCAACCCGGTAGACGGATATGGACGACCTAGACAGACTTTTTCAGCGACTGGTGCACAGCATTCGGCTGCGTCATCCTGAGTACCTGACTATGCCCTTTACGGTTCAAGAGTTACACGAGGATTTAGTGCCGTACAGGCATCACCGCCGCGAGCTTGGCATTGAGACAAATCAGGACTATGAAGCAGCGGTGTCGCGCCTGCTCTCCGGTGAGCGCGGGTACCTGCGCGGCGATCTTGCGATGCAGGAAAAGCTTTCCGCCAACCAGAAAGAGAAAGTCCCTGATACCGGGGCATTCCGCGACTACGCGAGCGCCAAGGTGAACCTCGCGCCTGACGCTCTTGAAGCAATGGGTCTCGACCCCGCTCCCAAACAGTCTGCGCCAACCAGCGATGCGGTGGGCGAGAAACCAGCTGTGACGACTGAAACATCTCAGGCGGCGGTTGCTCCTGCCGAGATCCCGCCCGAGCTGGGTTCGCTGGAAACTTGCAGATTCTGCAGCGGGACTTTGCCGGAGGAACGCGCCGTCACCTACTGCCCGCATTGCGGGCAGAACCTGGCGGTCCGCAACTGCCCTGCATGCGGTACTGAGCTGGACAAGAATTGGCGCTTCTGTGTGACCTGCGGTCGCAGCGCGGCCTGACAAATACCGCAATGAAAGTTTCCAGGAGCATGCCTGACGTTGTATTTCTCTCCGCTGTTCGCACTCCATTTGGCACCTTTGGCGGCGCGCTCAAGGATGTTTCCGCTGTCGATCTCGCAGTTCACTCCTCCAAGGCTGCCATCGAGCGCGCCGGAATCAGTGCTGAGCAGGTCGATCAAACTGTATTCGGAAACGTCTTGTACACGACAAGCGACTCCATCTATTTCTCCCGCCATGTATCGCTCAAATCTGGCTGCCGGCTCGAAACACCTGCCCTTACCGTTAACCGGCTCTGTGGTTCCGGATTTCAGGCTGTAGTGAGCGGTGCGCAGGAAATCCTGCTTGGACGCGCCAACGTGTGCCTGGTTGGTGGCGCTGATTCAATGTCCCAGGCGCCGCACGTCGCGCGTGGATTGCGCTGGGGCGTGAAGCTCGGTGGCTCGCCCACGCTGGATGATCTGCTCTGGGAAAGTTTGCGGGACTCTTATTGCAATCTTGCAATGGGCGAGACTGCGGAAAAGCTTGCAGTGCAGTACAACCTCGACCGAAAATACGTCGACGACTTTGCCCTTCGTTCGCAGACGCTTGCGCGCGATGCGTGGGAGTCCGGCGTTTATCGAGACGAGGTGGTCTCATATCCCGTAAAAAGCCGCGGCAAGGAAACCCTTTTCGAGCGTGACGAGCACATCCGGCCGGACACAACCGCAGACGGCCTCGCGAAACTGAAACCGGTTTTTAAAGGCGATGGTGTTGTCACCGCAGGCAATGCGTCCGGCATCGGGGATGGCGCGGGCTCTCTTGTCATCGCCTCCGGTGAGTATGCGCGAGAGCTGGGTCTGAAACCAATCGGGAAGCTGCTTGGGTGGGGGATTGCCGGAGTCGATCCCTCGGTAATGGGAATTGGACCCGTGCCCGCGATCAAGAACGCATTGGCCGATTCCGGTATGTCTCTGGACCAGATGGACCTCATAGAGGTAAATGAGGCATTTGCCGCACAGGCGTGCGCCGTAGAGCGCGAGCTTGGAATCCCGCGCGACAAATTCAACCTCAGCGGAGGCGCGATTGCCCTGAGCCACCCTCTCGCGGCTTCCGGGGCACGCATCACGGCCCATCTACTGCATGCACTGAGGAACACTGGCAAGCGTTATGGCCTGGGCTCTGCCTGTATTGGCGGCGGTCAGGGCATAGCTCTCGTGATTGAATCAATGCACTAGAACGGAGAAACGATGCGCAACCTCGTCCGCAGTACCTATGTAGTCGCCCTTACAGGAATTCTGGCTGCGTGCGCCTCTGGCGGCGGGGCAGGGGGAGCCGGAACCGGACCTACACCAACCGACGCTTCCGCCGGACAGACAATTTCGACTCCCGGAACTCCATGGTCTATCGCCACCCGAGAGCATGTCGATTTGTGGCTGCACGGATACGCCCTGATCACTGACGACACGACACTGGTCCCGTACTTCCGACGCGGATACAAAGCCGAGCTACTGGGCGTTCGGTCGCGCGCCAACGCGGTGACCCAACTCGATGCAAACCGTGACAAGCTCGCCTCCCGCTTTGCAATCAGTCGCGACCTGGTCAATGCGCAGTTCGTCCCAATGCAATTTTCGTCGCTCGACCAGATGCTGGAAGCGATCGACATTTTCCTTAGGGCCGAGGGAAATCCGCGGGCTGCGAACAGCCGTGAGGTCGCCGAAGTGATTGCGCTGTTGGGAGGATACTTCTCAACTCCCGGTGACCGTGAATGGCTGCGACTGTTCACTCAGTCGATACGCGATGAGAACAGCAAGTTCTACCGTTCATACTGGGATCAGCAGCAGGCGGAGCGTGCGCCCGTAATTGCCGCAGTAAATGACCGCTGGCAGAACAACTATCGCACAAAGTTTCAACGCTTCCTGAACAACACGGGCCAGCCCGCAGGGACGATCCTGCTCTCGCTTCCACTGGATGGCGAAGGCCGATCGCTCGGCGGCGGGAAACTCCAGAACACGATTGGCGTTTCATTTCCTGCCACAGTCGCGACCGCCGACGAAGCCATTTATGTAATTGCGCACGAAGTTGCTCTTGGACCGCTGGCCCAGGCCGCTGTGCACGAGAACATCACGCCCGCAGAGCAGCGCGCCGGAGTTGGGACCCGGTATGAGACATTTGCAGGCGTTCGTGCCGGGGCCATGCTCCTGCAGCGGATCGCGCCGGAGCTTGTTGATGGATACGCGCGCTACTACCTGCGAAGCGCAAATCGTTCGGTGGGTTCGAACGCTTTGACGTCGCTGACCGCTGCATTTCCAATTCCGGACCTGATTCGAGATGCGATTTCCCGGCAACTCGATGTGGTTTTAGGCGGCGTCTAGACTGCATCTCGGCTGAAAGAGGGAGACATACAGAAGTTCTAGATCCGCTATCTTCTATAAGAATGCCAAAGGATCCGCTCCCTACAGTCCCCGAAAAAACCACACTCGATCGCGCAACCCTCGATCGAGTGCTGGCGCGCGCTGCGGAGCTGCAGATTGAGTCTCCGGGGGCTGACCCAGCGGAGCTATTGAGCGAAGAGCAGCTTCTTGAAATAGGAAACGAAGTCGGACTGAGCCGGACCATGCTCACCCAGGCATTGGCTGAAGAGCGAACGAGGATCGTGATTCCGGAGCGCGGCGGATTCGTTTCCAACATTGCCGGGCCTGCAATTGCAACAGCCTCCCGTACGGTCAACGGTAATGTTGCCGATGTACTGTTTGCGCTGGACGGCTGGATGCAGCGCGAGGAGTGTCTTCAGGTGCAGCGTCGTTTTCGTGATCGTATTGTCTGGGCTTCGCGCGGCGGAGTGCTGGGTGTGATCCGGCGCGGATTGAATGTCAGCGGTCGCGGATTCCAGCTTTGCAAAGCAGAGACAGTCGCAGCCACAGTAGTTCCTGTCGATGACAAGAAAGTTGTGGTGAGGCTGGATGCAGACCTGCGTGAAAGCCGGTCACTCCGCCTCAAGGGGAGCGGTGCGGCCGCCACAGCAGGAGCTGTTGGTGGTTTTAGCGTTTTTGGAGTTGCCACGATTGCACACATGGCAGTAGTACTGAGCGCGGGCCTGGCGGTTGTTCCGATTGCCGTCGGCGGACTCGTGGCCTACGAAGTCGCCCGTCGGCATCGAAATGTCTATTCACGGGTGCAGCTCGCCCTGGAACAGGCACTCGACCGGCTGGAGCACACGGGTCCCAAGCGGTTAAAATGAAGATCAAGAAAGTAGGAATTCTCGGCGGCGGCCTCATGGGAAGCGGGATCGCGCAAGTTTGTGCAGCGTCGGGCTACACTACCATCGTTCGAGAGATGTCCGACGCACTCGCCGAAAAGGCGCGCGCAAACATCGACAACACTCTCTCAAAGGGAATAGAACGCGGGAAGGTTACCGCCGGGCAGCGCGAACTGACCCTGAAGAACTTGTCGTTTGCTACCGATTTAGGCGCACTAAAGGACTGCGACCTAGTCATCGAAGCTGTGGTGGAAGATCTCGAGCTGAAAAACTGTATGTGGAAAGAGCTGGATGGCCTGTGTCCTACGCATACAATCTTCGCGTCGAACACATCGAGCCTGACAATCGCAGCGATGGCTGCCGCGACGAAACGTCCTGATCGCATGCTTGGCCTCCATTTTTTCAATCCTGTTCCACTGATGAAGCTGGTTGAAGTCGTTCGAACCGTCACCACAAGCACCGAGACTTTCGACCGCGTTTTTGAGTTTGCCAAATCAGTTGGAAAAGAGCCCATAAGCGCCAAGGACAATTCCGGCTTCGTCGTCAATCTCCTGCTCGTGCCTTACATGCTCGATGCGATCAACGCGCTTCAATCCAACGTTGCCAGCATCGAGGATATCGATAAGGGGATGCAGCTTGGGGCAGGACATCCGATGGGACCCTTTGTACTTCTGGACTTCGTCGGGCTGGACACGGTTTACAAGATCGCCGAGATAATGTTCGAGGAGTATCGGGAGAAGCGCTACGCTCCGCCGCCACTGCTGAAGCGAATGGTACTCGCCGGGATGTATGGAAAGAAAAGCGGAAAGGGTTTCTACGATTATTCGCAGGATCCGCCGCGAGTCAACAGCCTGGGCTTGTGAACAAACCCGCTGAGTTTCGCGGGATTTTTACAACCGATGAGACTGCGCGCGCCGTTTACTCCGAGGCTGCGGGAATAACGCAGCTTGTCCCCGCTGCTGTCGCGGTACCTGCAGATGCCGCCGACGTGCAGGTCTTCATGCGCTGGGCTGCAAGCGAGAACGTACATGTGATACCGCGTGGCTCCGGATCGAGCATGGCCGGCGGCGCTGTAGGGCGCGGGGTAATTCTCGACCTCAGCCGACTCAATTCTATTGGCGATGTCGACGCTCGCAGGAAAATGGTTCGGGTCGGTCCCGGCGCCATTTGTAGTCGCGTGAATCAAGCGGCTTCAAAAGCGGGGCTACGTTTCCCCGTGGATCCATCCAGCGCCAAATTCTGCTCGATCGGCGGGATGGCGGGCACAAATGCAGCCGGCGCACGCACACTGCGCTTTGGCTCTACGCGCGCCTGGATCGAATCACTGGACTGCGTTTTCGCAGACGGCAC
>JACDDZ010000070.1 GCA_013816695.1 Gemmatimonadaceae bacterium | reverse complement strand
CGGTTTTCGAGGACCAGCGCAGTGGAGAGACTCTTGGCCGTCTTCAGAAAATGCGGTCCGACGTCGAGAAGTTCATATCACTGTCGATCAACATGCTCTTTACGACCCTCGTTGGTGTCGTGTTCGTCATGGTGTATGCTTTCAGCGTTCACTGGGTCATTGCGCCAATGTTCCTGCTGACGGTGCCACTGCTCGGTACACTTAGTTCAGTCCTGAGCAAGCGAATCAAGAAAATCCAGAAAGTCATCGTTGCCGAAACAACGGCGCTGGCTGGAAGCACGACCGAGTCGCTGCGGAATATCGAGTTGGTAAAGAGCCTTGGCCTCGCAGACCAGGAAGTGACACGGTTGAATGCGACAACCGAAAAGATTCTCAAGCTCGAGCTGAAGAAGGTCAAATACATTCGCAGCCTGAGTTTCATTCAGGGAACCTTCGTCAACTTGCTGCGCACCAGCATTCTCTTCCTGATGCTGTACCTCATCTTCTCGCAAAAAATCACTGTAGGCCAGTTCTTCTCGCTGCTGATCTACTCATTCTTCATTTTCGGGCCGCTGCAGGAACTCGGGAACATCATCAACACGTTCCGCGAGACTGAAGTTTCGCTGCAGAACTTCCGCGACATCCTGAACACGCCGAAGGATCCCAAGCCTGCGTCACCGCGTCCCATAGCGAATATCGACAGCCTGACATTCGACAACGTGAGCTTTCAGCACCAGTCGGGAAGTACCCCGGCGCTCAGCGATATCTCATTCACGGTTTCTCGCGGTGACACTATCGCTTTCGTCGGACCGTCGGGGGCAGGAAAGACGACGTTGGTGAAGCTCCTGGTGGGACTGTACCAGCCCAGGATCGGGGCGATTCTGTACAACGACATTCCGGCTTCTGAAATCGATCTCGATAAGCTGCGGGAGAGGATCGGCTTCGTTACGCAGGACACGCAGCTCTTCTCCGGAACCATTCGCGAGAACCTCAAGTTCGTGAATCCTGCCGCGACAGACGAGGAGTGCCTCGAGGTACTGCACAAGTCGGCCGCGAACAGCCTGCTTGCGCGCGCCGACAAGGGCCTCGACACGGTGATTGGAGAAGGCGGAGTAAAGGTCTCGGGTGGAGAAAAGCAGCGCCTTTCCATCGCGCGCGCTCTGTTGCGCGATCCCGACCTGATCGTATTCGACGAAGCTACGTCTGCGCTGGACTCGCTCACAGAGGAAGAGATAAGCAGGACGATGCGCGACGTCGCGAACTCACGGCACGTCATGAGCATCCTGATTGCGCACAGACTTTCGACCGTGATGCACGCAAGCCGTATTTTCGTGCTTGAGCGCGGGCGAATCGTGGAGGCAGGGAAGCACGAAGAGCTGCTCGACCAGATGGGACTGTATTACGCCATGTGGAGACAGCAGGTCGGCGAGCGGCGGCCAGTCTCCGCATTACCGTCCACCAAGCCTGGCGAGAAGGTTGAACCAGCACTAATTAGTTAAAAAAAAGTCCGTAAACTCTTTCCAGGCCAAATGACAACATCACGCAGAGATTTTCTCAAGACTTCGGCGGCAGCAGCAGCCATCGCGGGGTCGCGGGGACTATTTGGGGCGAATGATCCGCTTGCGCGAATCTCCACTGCTTCAGGCACCGATGCGTTTGTCGAGGAGCTGGCAATGGAAGGCCTGAATGCAGCGCGCGCTGCAGGAGCCTCCTATTCCGACGTGCGCGTGGGCCGGTATCGCAGGCAGTCAGTAAACACGCGCGAGCGACAGGTTACCGGGGTAAGTGATTCCGAGTCGTTCGGAATTGGGATACGCACCCTGGTCAACGGATCATGGGGTTTTGCAGCGACGAGTACGCTCACGCGCGATGCAGTGCAGGGAGTAGCGAGGGAAGCGGCGAAGCTGTCGCGAGCGGCGAACGCCGTGCAGAAGCGCCCGGTTGAACTCGCGGCCGTTGCCGCAGTGAAGGGAACCTGGCGTATGCCGGTTTCGCGCGATCCCCTTGATGTTCCGATCGAGGAAAAGGTTGCTCTGCTGCTCGCTGCCAACGAAGCAGCACTTAAGGTGCCGAAGGTCCGGTTCGTCAATTCCGGCATGCAGCTGTTACGTGAAGAGAAGACGCTCGCGACCACGGACGGTACTCTCGTAACGCAGACATTCATTAGAGTAGGTCCCGGGTTCACCGCTACGGCAATCGCTGACGGCGATTTCCAGAGCTACAACGAAGAGCTTGCACCGCGTGGGCAGGGATGGGAGTACATCGAATCGCTCAACATGCCCGGCAACGCCGAGCGCTGGGCCTCGCTCGCAGCGGAAAAGCTCTCAGCGAAATCCGTCGAAGTTGGTAGGTATGACCTCATTCTGGATCCAACCAATCTCTGGCTGACAATTCATGAGTCAATTGGCCATCCGACCGAGCTCGATCGCGCGCTGGGTTACGAAGCGAACTTTGCCGGTACCAGCTTCATAGCACCACCGGAGAAACACATTGGAAAGCTTCGGTATGGACGCGAGATCATGAACATCCAGGCCGACCGAACACAGGAAGGTTCGCTCTCGCGAACAGCCTGGGATGACGAAGGTGTGCCGGCCGACAAGTGGCTCATCGTTGAGAAGGGGCTCTTCAAGGATTACCAGACAACGCGGGAACAGGCGGCATGGATCGCGCCGCTAACCGGCGTAAAGAAATCGCACGGCTGCTCGTTCGCCGACTCATGGTCCAGCGTCCAGTTCCAGAGAATGCCAAATATCTCCCTTTTGCCCGGGGAAAAAGATTATGTGCTCGATGACATAGTCGCCGCCACCGATCGCGGTATCGTTGTGAAGAATCGCGGTTCATGGTCGATCGACCACCAGCGGTACAACTTCCAGTTTTCGGGTCAGGTCTATTACGAAGTGAAGAACGGAAAAATCACCGGCATGCTCAAGGACGTTGCGTACCAGAGCCGCACGCCGGAATTCTGGAATTCAATGGACATGATCGGCGGAAAGCGCAGCTACTGGCTCGGGGGATCGTTCGGGGACGGAAAGGGCGAGCCTGCGCAGTCAAATTCGGTAAGCCATGGATGCGTTCCCGCGAGGTTCAGGGAAGTGAATATCGTGAATACGGGGAGAGGGACATGAGCCCGCGTTCACTATTCGAGACGGCGGCAGAGTCGAGTCTCCTCACACGGGAAGAGGCTAAAGCCCTCACAGACAAGATTCTCTCGTACGCGAAAGCGGATGAGACACGCATAAACATTTCCAACAACGTGGACGGCAACACGCGTTTTGCCGGCGGACAGATTACGACATCTGGCGGAGCGCGCGACCTCACAGTCACCGTAATCAGCACCATAGGAAAGCGACGCGCATCGGCAGAGACAAACGTGCTGGAAGAAGTTTCGCTGCGACGCACCGTGGATCTTTCCGAAAGACTGGCGCGTCTGTCTCCGGAAGATCCGGAGATCATGCCCGAGCTTGGACCGCAAAATTACGCGACTGTAAACGGATTTCTGGAGAGTACATCTGCGCTCACCCCGGAAGCCCGTGCGACTGCTGTCAAAAAAGTCATCGACAGTGCCAGCGCCGCGGGACGTGCAGCCGGCGATGTATTTGTCGCAGGATTTCTCAGTACAAACGCAGGGGTTGACGTGATTGCGAACAACAGAGGACTCTTCGCATATCACCGGTCAACAGATGCAAGTCTTTCCACAACGGTCAGGACACCAGATGCAACAGGTTCCGGCTGGGCATCGTCGGGCGCACGCGACTGGAATCTTCTCCAGCCTGCAAAGCTGGGCGCGCGCGCCGCGGAAAAGGCGGTTGCTTCGAGAAGCCCGCAGGCCATCGAACCGGGCATGTACACGGTTGTGCTCGAGCCACAGGCAGTGGCCGACCTGATCCCGCTCCTTGGCGGAGCCTTCAACGGCAGGAATGCGGACGAAGGTCGCAGTCCCTTTTCGAAAAAGGGCGGCGGAACGAAGGTTGGTGAGAAAATCGCCGATGAACGCGTCACGATTTATTCCGATCCCGCCGATCCGGATCTGCTGAGCAGACCGTTCGACGATGAAGGCCTTCCGCTCCAGCGCCGCGTCTGGATCGAAAATGGAATTCTCAAGAATCTCACCTACTCGAGATTCTGGGCCCAGCGGCAGGGTACGCAAGCAACCGGAGGTGGCGGAGGTTTTGGCGGCGGATTCCCGGGCGGGTTGAAAATGGCTGGGGGAACCAGGTCGCTCGATGATTTGATTGCAGGGACCACACGCGGAATTCTCGTAACACATTTCTTCTACATTCGATCACTCGAACAAAGAACTGTCTTGCTCACAGGGCTAACTCGTGATGGAACCTTCCTGATTGAGAATGGAAAGATCACTCGCAGCCTCAAGAATTTCCGCTGGAATGAGAGTCCCCTCTTCATGCTGAACAAGATCGACGAGATCGGCCGGGCCGAACGCACAGATACAGGCCAGGTGCTTCCTGCGATTCGTGCGCTGAATTTTAACTTCACGTCCCTGTCGGACGCGGTTTAGCAACCTGCACAAAAAAAGCCGCGGCCAATCAGGCCGCGGCTTTTTTCTTGCCAAAAACTTCTACGGGTTGAACCAGTAAGACACCTTGAGCAACAGTGTGTTGTCCGGGTGGAGCTTGAATACATCGCCCAGGTCGCGGGAGAGATTGAAATCCGCAGGACGTCCATCGGAAAACTCGCGACCCTGGGACCAAACCAGGAACAGGGTCGAGCCGGGGCGATACTCCCAGCGCATTACCGAATTCGACTTGAACTCCTTGAAGTCAAATCCGCCAGGCGCCCCCGCCGAAGTGAATGCCTTGAATCGGTCCGCGTACTTTTCAGCGCGCGCATCCTTGAGCTCACGCCAGTTTGAGTAGGTACCCGAAGACAGGAATGGCTGAACATAAAACTGGAATGACAGGGTCGGTGTTGCCGTCACATTGATTCGCGACGTCACGTTGAAAGTAGTCTGATTCAATCGGGCAAAGGTGTAGTGTGTTGTGTCCACTCCACTGACTCCAAAGTTGGCGCGCCACTGACTGTCGTTGACTTTCTTTTCGTAATTACCGCTGAGTGAGGCAGAGAATCGGCTTGAGATGCGGAAGTTGATTCCGGGATTGATCCAGCCTCCATGCGACAGCCCTTCGTCCCCGCTGAAAAATCCGGCAAAAATGTTGGGCGTCCACGACTTGCGGTTGTCGAACTCGAGACCAGACCACAACTCGTAGTCTGCGGACTTCCGGAGCGCGGGTCCGCCGCGTGCAACGCGATCATCGTACGTCTTCAAGAATTCACCCACATTGCCGCCGATGTGACCCCACCAGGTATTCGGGAACTGAACATGCCAGTTTGCGTTCAGCCCGGCGTTAGTCGGCAGTCCCTCTGTAGTCCAGGTCTGGATCGTATTGAAGTTTAAGTTGGCCCTGCGGTACAACTTGCTTGGCGTGTTGAAACTCAGCGCAAACCAGTTGCGGAACATCTGCTCGTCGGCGCGTGACTGGAATCCGAGATCGTTGGATTCAAAGCCGGGCGAGAATCGCTGAAGCACACTCTGAAAGCGAGTAACGCCGCCCCCAAACTTGCTGATCGTCAGTCGTTGTGCATTTCCTGTCAGCGAGGTGAGAGTTCGGTCGAATGCCACGTCGTCATCTGGACGCTGGAACCTGTGCACTCCGTCCCGCTGCGTAGACGCAATGGATGCGGCAGTTCCAGATACCCTGCTGGCTGCGATGTATGCGCTTAGCTCGTACTTCTTGTCGAGGAAGCGCTGGCGGTAGTCAACGCCTCCGGTGTATGCGGAGTTCCTGAGAATTTGATCGGAGGCCGCGTCCAGCGATCGATTCACTCCGGTGACCATTACGCCAAGATCACCTCCGCCCTGAAAGAGGTCCTGCTGCAGGCGCGCAACGGCATAGTTGGTAAGCGGCTCGATTGTCTTTCCGAGCGCGCCCTCTTCGCGCTGCGTCACGGCGTCAAGCAATCCGATAGACAAGCCTTTTCCAAGACGTCCGGCAATTTTGCTGGCGCCCATGATCGTCGTGTTGGTTGCACTCGTGGCGTCGCCGTAAACACCGGAAAGCTGCGGACTGCGTCCAATACGGCGTGAATAAAATAGTCCGCGACATCCGGTGTCGATGTCTCCGCACGCCGTCTTGAAGCTGAATATTCCCGCACCTTCAAGGAAAAAAGGGCGTCGTTCCTCAAGGAATGATTCGAATGCGCCGAGGTTGAGCACGCTCGGATCTGCTTCGACCTGGCCAAAATCAGGGTTGATCGTTGCGTCGAGCGTGAGGTTGGATGAAAGCCCGTACTTCAAGTCGGCTCCACCCGAGAATCCCTGCGGGTGCGTGTAGCTCGAGGCGGAAGGCCGGGTTTCATTCTTGGTCACAACATACGGAGTGATCTCGAGCCGGCGTGGGCTCGCGATACCGCTGATGCCGCTCACCTCACCCGCCTGTGACACATAACCCTGCTTGTCGCGGTAGTACAACGGCCAGCTGATTCTCGCCCCCGTGCGTGCAACATCGCGTACAGCCATCAGTCCAAAGGTGTGATCTTCGATGTTGTTGAATCGAATCTGGCTGAACGGAATCCGGAACTCTGCAACCCACCCAAGCGAATCGATGGCTGTCGCGACATCCCAGACAGCGTCCCACGTCGCATCTTCAACGACATCGTTGTAGACATAGAAATCGCGCTTTACGCCCGCGGGATTGACGATGAACTGATAAGCAGTCCTGCGATCATGGTACGAGTCGATTATCAGCTTCAACTGTTCCGAGTTTGTCCGCACATCGCGTCTGCTGAGGAGCGAAATGATACTGTCCGGAGCCGGGTCGAACATGCGTCCAAGTATGTACAGATACTTGTCGTCATAGGTCACCCGCAGCTCGGTCTTGAATCGCGTTTCGGCGCCGGTCTTTGGATCGTACTCGAGAAACTGATCGATCACCTGTGCGTCCTTCCACGCTGGATCGTCTGTCTTTCCGTCCAGCACTGGAGCGGCCGTCGTCACTCGACTGGCAATCGCCGAAGTTGCAGTGGCCTTAGGCGCAGCGCTGCTGGACGCGGGAGTTGAAGCTGTGGATCCGTCGGGCAGGGTCCGCACTTGGGCAACTGCCAGTGTTGGCGCAAGCAACGCGGCCAGAATTATGGAGGTCTTCACGGAAATTGGGGTATCGGGTTTGGCCTCCCCTACGTAACAGAGGAGGCCCGGGTGTCAGTGGTTCCGAACATCTGACAACCCGAGCCCCAATTTGGTTTAGAAACTCAGCCCGCCCGCCTACTGATACTGTATATAGACCGGTTTAGGGGTCAAAAGGAGCACTTCCGACGGAGTCAGGATTGGTTCGCCGCTCTTTGTATCGTTGTGGTAGAAGATCTTGAAGCCGGTAAACTGCACCGGTTCGGCAGCTACATAGTCCCTGTACGAATCGTACTTGAGCCAAGGTGCTCCCCAACCATCCATGTCGATTACCACCTGCACGCGCGGATCGAGCTTGATTGCCTTGTAGTTAGTGATCATGGGCCGCGTGAAGCGGTGAACGACCAGCACTTTGGGAGGAAGATTGTTATCGCTGACGATTTTCGCGAGGTAGTCTATTACCCAGTTGATGTCTGCAGCGCTCATGGTGCCGATTTTCTTACCCGGCGGATCCCCGAACTTCATTGAAAATTCCGGATCCAGGCCGAAGTGCACATCTGGGCGCTTGAGGAAATTCGCGAGCCTCGGCGTTTCTTCCTGTACCGTACTCTTGCCGACCTGAATGTCCAGGAAAGTGAGAGCATTCTTGCTGCGCGCCATGTTGTAAACCCGCTCGATGAGAGAGTCGGTCATTCTCAACTTGTACTTTCCATCTCTGCCGGGAGCTCCCTGGGCGACTACGGCAATGAAGTGCAGCGCGGGAATTACGCGAGTTGACGGGTCGGCTTTTTGCCATTCCTGAACCGTGCGCTCGAGCTTGGCCAGCATTTCGTTCGGGGCCAACTCGCCCAGAATTCCCATTTTCTTGGAAAGCGGAGTTCCGTAGAACGCCACGATCCTCGACGAAGGCAGGAGCGATCCGGGTAGCAGCGCAGGACCTTTCACCGGCCAGCGACTGTCTTTCATTCCCGCGCGAATTGCCGAAACGA
>JACDDZ010000069.1 GCA_013816695.1 Gemmatimonadaceae bacterium | reverse complement strand
CTGCGGCAGCTTGAGGACTACAATAAGTTCGACTGCTATTCAACGCGCCTCTGTCGCGACTGGCTCCTGGGTATCCGTCCGCCGGATTCGAAGTGGTTTGTAAATGCCGAGCCAGCGTCGGAACAGGAAACCGAGCGAAGGGAGGAGCAGGTTGAAGCCGAGGCCGCGACGGAAGAGTTGCAGGATGCGCTCCTGGGCGATTTCGAAGGCGAGGAATTGGAGTGGCGCGAAGTGCTGGGCTATCTGCTCGATTACCACCGTCGGGAAGACAAGTCGGAGTGGTGGGCAATGTTCCACCGGATGGAAATGGATGAAGAAGAACTGATTGACGACTCCGTTTGTCTCGGGCGCCTTGTCCAGGACACCTCACGTTCACCGATCAAGGAAAAGAAGTCGCTGCTGCATTTCTTTCAATTTCCTGCACAGGATACGAAGATGCGCGTGGGCGACGCCGTACTCAGATCGGACACGGGAAAATCCTGCGGCAGCATTTTTAGTCTGGACGCCGAGAGTGGAGAGATTTCGCTCAAGATTGGTCCGAAGACAGAAATTCCGCCGAGCCCCTTTTCGCTGATTCCCAACGGGCCGCGCCGGCCTGTTGTGTTGCAGGAGGCAGTTGCGCGGTTTGCCAGCGCGGTTGCTGCAGGTAAGACCAAGAGATATCGCGCGGTTACCAGCATTCTCCGGAAAGAATTGCCGCGAATGTCGGGAATTGCTGAAGGCAAGGCGATCGCCCAGCCGGGCGATGATCTCGTTTCCGCCGTGACGAAGGCGGTATCTCAGCTGAAGGAAAGCCATCTGCTCATCCAAGGGCCTCCGGGAACCGGCAAGACGTTCACTTCTGCGCACGCAATCGTCCAGCTGCTGAAAGCCGGCAAGCGCGTTGGGGTGGCGTCCAATTCCCATAAGGCAATCAACAATCTTCTCGAGTGGATCGAGAAGGTCGCGGTCGAGAAGCGAGTAAAGTTTGCCGGGGTCAAGAAGGGAAGCGGAGAAGAGGATGCTTTTAATGGATCGCTGATCGTTGACACGACGGATAACGGCGAAGCTGCCGACATCAAGTACAACCTCGTGGCTGGAACGGCTTGGCTGTTTTCCAGGCCGGAAATGGATCAGACGATTGACCATCTATTCATAGATGAAGCCGGTCAAGTGTGTCTGGCAAATGTTGTCGCAATGGGGACTGCGGCGAAAAACATTGTGCTTATCGGTGACCAAATGCAGTTGAGTCAGGTGTCAAAAGGAATCCATCCCGCCAAGTCGGGGGTATCCGCGCTTGAGCATCTGCTCTGCGGGCATGCGACGGTACCGCCGGAGCGCGGAATTCTGCTCAACGTTACCAGGAGACTTCACCCGTCGATCTGCTCTTTTATTTCAGACGCGGTTTATGAGGGACGGCTGGAGCCGCACGAATCAACGGCAAAGCGTTTCATCATTGCGGGCAAAACAACAACGAACGGGATTCGTGAAAGCGGAATTGCATTCATTGATGTTGACCATGAAGGCAACGGGCAGTGCAGCGAGGAGGAAGTCGAAGCGGTGAAGGCGGCATATTCCGCTCTGCTGAAACGCAAATGGAATGATGGGGCAGAGGTGCGCTCCCTGAAGAAGGAAGACATTCTCGTCGTCACTCCCTACAACATGCAGGTAAACCTCCTCAAGGCAGCGCTGCCGGCAGGCGCTAGAGTCGGGACGGTGGACAAATTCCAGGGGCAGGAAGCTGCTGTGGTTCTGGTTTCGATGGCGACGTCATCGGGCGAGGAGCTCCCTCGCAACATCGAGTTCCTGTTTTCACGACAACGGCTGAATGTTGCCATTTCGCGGGCTCAGTGCCTGGCGATGGTCTTTGCCAGCCCGCGGTTGCTGGAAGTGAGCTGTAAGAGCATTGAACAGGTAAAGCTGGTGAATACTCTTTGCTGGGCAAAGGAATACGCAGGCCAACTACCGAGTGGGATCGATGTCTGAGTACCCTGCTCCTGCTCATTCACTTCTCGTTTCCCGGACAAATGCTGGACCAATTTCCCGCGAATGGACTGGAAACGGAGACGATCGAGAAGATCATCATGGGCTTATTGATCTGAATGAGGTGCCTTGCTACTTGGCTCTATATTGGAAGCGAAGCAGTCGAACGCTTCACGTCGGTAGCTATAAGTTGAACCTGCGGCGCCTTGTAAAGGCGGGTTTGGTGCGCCAGGAGGGGAAGAGCTGCCGTTTGCGTTTCGTGAGGGGCGAGAATGGGATCGTATCGATCCAGACTAAGGGTGATGCACCGAAGTTAGAAATCGGCACAGCCATCTTCGGCTAGTTTCAGGGGCCTGTCCGCACTCACGCGACAGCCGCTGCGAATGACGCGAATAAATCGCCCGGGAGCTGGTGTTTTAACCGCCACGTGATAGCCATTGGAAGTTCTCCCTCGTGTCTAACATAGGTTGCGGGGCCAAGAAAATAATACGACCGATCATCAACCGTGTGTCGGGCAAAGAGAAGCATGTGGCTTCCGCGGTGCACGTGTTCCTGATACCGTAGACCCGTGGGGCTCGCGGCGCGGACTCCTGACTGACTTTCCCAATGAATTAGCTCGCGACTGATTGCGTAGTCGCGGTACCTAGTGGTTGGAGAGAACCCACCACTCGTTTTGTCCAGCGTGAAAGCAGCAATATCGGCAGGAATCTCTTTCGCGTAATAGATCCCCTCACGCCAAGGCCGTGTAGCTATTTCCTTCGTCACGCCGCAAGCCGCAAGTATCTCATGTCGGGTATACCTCGCCATAACCCGCAGTGGAGCTTCTGGCAGTTCGGTCAGCTCCAAGGAGACATGGTCAATTCGTTTCTCTAGAACATCGAGAAGCTGCATGAGCTCCTCGCGAATTTGAGAATGGTCCCATAGTAAAAGCATTGCATCATGCAGAGTGATGTCCCTGTCTGCGATCTGATCAAAAAGCTGAGCAAGTAACATTTTAACGAGTCGTCGATCACGCTCACCTAAAGTATTGGTGTCTACCGGGGCATCGCTTGCGAGCAAGGCACGCCAGAAGGTCACGCGCTCGCGATCATCAACGTGAAGCAGTCTACCGCAAGCCCGACGTAGCTTTTCCTCGTGGGGCCCGCGACGTTCGATCGTTAGCCCAGCTGCCTCCCGCAAGTCCGACCACGATCGGTTCCCGGAGTAAACATCTTCCAATTGAAGTCCGGAGACCTCCAAGAAGTCGTTGAGACAGAGCCCGGGGGTCTCGCCTTCGAGAACCTCCAGTTCCCGTACCTTTTGCGCCCAGCGCGAGGGAAGGGAGTCTTTGATACTCTGGATAACCCGCTCACTCGCAACGGCGTCCAGTTCCATATGACACCCGGCCGGCAGAAACGGAAACCCACCCTCCACTTGCTCTATGATGGATTTGCGACTTCCTCCGAGAAGTGCTTGAAATCGGCGATCGTATCGAAACTCGCGGCGGTGCTGACCGACGAAGTCCAGAACAGTACACAATGACTTATTCGGGCTTTTTCGTAACCCACGACCGAGCTGCTGTAGAAAGAGGAGCGGGCTCTCGGTGGGACGAAGCATTAACAACGTGTCCACAGTCGGAACGTCGATGCCCTCATTAAAGATATCAACAGAAAACACGACGTTTACGCGCCCTGCATTCAGATCAGTCAAAGCCGCTTTTCGTTCGCCATCGGGAGTATCCGCCCAGATCGCAACGGCCTGAACACCGTTGTCCTGAAACACACGGGCCATATACTGCGCGTGCGCAACGCTCACACAGAAACCAAGAGCTCGTGCCTTTTCAACGGTGCCGAAATGCTCTTTGAATTCCGAAAGCACACGTCTCGCCCACACGTCGGTACCGGTGATAAGGTTTGTAAGCTCGTCAACGTCGTATCCGGTTCCACGGCGCCACGGAATCTCGCGCAGGTCCAAGCTGTCGGCGATTCCGAAATACGAAAACGGCGTAAGCCTGTGCTGATCAATGGCGTCCCAAAGACGTAGTTCTGCGGCTATTTTGCCCCCGAACCAGTGCAACACGGATTGTCCGTCGCTGCGTTCGGGAGTTGCTGTGAGTCCCAGCAGTTCTTGGGGCTCCACGGCAGCCAAGAGTCGTGTGTAAGTATCCCCAGCCGCGTGATGAAATTCGTCGATAATCACGACGTCGAAGTGCTTTGGATCGAGATTCTCCAGCACGTTCCTGTTAAGCGATTGTATCGACGCGAAAACGTGCTCAAACTGAGTTGGCCGCCGGCCACCCACCCACAGCTCGCCAAAACTGCCATCCCGCAACGCGTGCGCAAACGTGGCACGGCTCTGAGTTAGGATCTCCTCACGGTGGGCAACGAACAACAGTCGTGAACGATCCAGTTTGGTTCGTAGCCGGGCATAGTCAACAGCAGCCATCACTGTTTTTCCTGTCCCCGTAGCTGAGACGAGGAGATTTCGGTGGTAATTCGCTTGCCGCGAGAGTTCAAGCTGCTCTAGAAGTCTCTCCTGAAACGGCTCAAGGCGGACCTCGATTGGGCTCAGTGTGAGCACGTCGCCAGTTTGTGCAGCCGAGGTCGCCTCTGCAAATCGATCCGGATCGTAAGTCTCAAAGTCTGGTTGCTGCCAGTAGCTCTCAAACACCGCAGCGATCTTGTCTATGACCGCTCGATTTCGAGCTCCTGACACCCGGACATTCCACTCAAGTCCACTAACCTGAGCCGCGTGCGTGAGGTTTGAGGAACCCACATATGCGGTCGAGAATCCCGACTCTCTATGAAATAACCACGCTTTTGCGTGAAGCCTGGTCGACGAGATGTCATATGAAACTCTCACCTTCGCGCCGATCGAGACAAGAAAGTCCAACGCCTCGGCTTCCGTAGAGCCCGTATACGTTGTCGTTAAAAAGCGAAGTTCGCGGCCTGCCTCCACATGTCGCCGAAGTTCATCCTTGAGCGGCATGATCCCAGTCCTGCGAATAAATGCCATGACTACATCGATTCGGTCCGCAGATGATATTTCGGCTTGAATCTGACGGCCAACCCGCGGCTCTCCCGGGGCATTCGTTAGCAGCGCCGTGTCGAGAAGGGGAATAAGCGGGGACTCAATTACCTCTGGCCTCCCGTCGGGAAGGGCAGTGCGAATAGCGCGAAGAATCTGAAGCGTTTCCGAAGGGCGTTCGCCTTCGAGCACCTTCATTTTCGAATCTGTCGTAATAAAGTCAACGAGCGATTGCGCGAGCTTGATTCCTTCAGATACTTTCGCGTCATCAGGCAGAACATCAACTGCGCGTTCAACAACTTTGGCGAGGTGAAGGGCGATTCGATCCGCTGCTTCCGCGCTTCGAAGGTCCAATAACTCCGGATGTAGCCGCGTGTCGAGCGAACTGAGCCAGTCGCCGACGGCTTCAGTTAGAAGTGTTTCGTAAAGTCCGCGAACAGCTTTTGGCACTAGCTAGGCTTAGGCACAAGGTGAGGATCTAACTCCATCCCGCCCGTCAAGTCACAAACTCGGCCTGGCCGGTGATCAGGTCAACGCTCAAGCCGGAAGCCGAAGACGCAAAGAAGTCGTCAATTTCGTCGACCTTCTCGTACGACAGAAACTTTACTTTCTTGTCCAGCTCCAACTGCTTAAAAGTGGGGCGACGTAACTGTTCCCGAAGCTTATTCTTGCGATCCTGCGGTGCGACTACGAACATCGGATACAATGTATTTGGGGCAAGGATGTTCAGATCAGCAAAGCGAAGAAGTCCCGAGTAGATAGAAGTCGAATTCTCGATCTCGTAGGCAGCCCCAATTCGAAACTCCTGCTTCCAGACGACATCAATGTTCTCGACGTACGAATGGGGCAGATCAATTCCAGCCGTAAACTCGGCGTCAAATTCGTTGAAGTCATACGCGTTTCGTAACCTCGTCTGATCACCCACCGGTACCCACACCCTTTCACCAGCCTTCAATCCGAGTCGAGCGAGTTTCCATTGCATGCGAACGTGATCGCTTGGAATATTTGCCTGAAGAACTTCATCAACATGATCGGGAGTGAGCTCGATGAGGTCCGGTGCAGGCGGCGGGGTCATCAGGAATGGACTCGCGGCCTTTTGGGCAACCGGCTTCCCTTCCTGAAGTCGAACTAGTACGGAGTAGAGGTCGTCGTATCGGGAGTAAAATGTCTCCAGTCGGTCGGAGGCAACGGTCGTGAACCCACGAAGCCGGTAGCCCGCTTCGTATCCGAAAAGCCCGCTAAACTTAGCAAACTTGAGATTCAATTCGCGCGAATTCGCGATGAAATAGATCAGTCGCCAGTCAACGTTTCCCTTGCCGGTGAGAGGCCTCCACAGCTCGCGTGAAAGCGGCTCGCTCTCGACCTTTGCGGCAATCTTTCCGATCAGCTTGATCGTGTCCCCTTCGACGATCAAAATATCATCCCCTGGAACCATTCGCTCGAACTTGCTGCGGTTGCCTTTTCCCGCTTGTGATCCCCAGACTGCAATGGGAGAGTGCCCGAAAATCGATGACAGTCTCGCGCGAAATTCCGGCGCCACGAAGCGCGCTATCCGATCAAGCGAAACACGCTTCTTGAGCGTGTCTTCATAATGGACGACCGCTTCCGTGTTGCCTGGTGGGATGTAAAGAAGAAAAATGTTCGGCATGATTCTATTTGGTGCACGCGGCGACGAACACTTCCACGCAAGTCTTCCGAAGCAGCATGATCTGGAATTCCCGGGCTACTTTGTAGTCGGACTTGGAGAGGGTGTGAAACTGGATCACTTCAGGCATCCACTACTATAGTAGTGGGATTTGTTCGGTGCTACAGATTTCTAAAAGCGGGGCGGCCTTTGGCCGCAAGAACTGCGGAAGGGAACGAAGGAAACGAAGGAAACGAAGGAACTACGCCGGCGAATAGCTGGATTCTAGTCGAGATAGTCTGATGCAGGCTAACGACGACTCGTCTGCCAACATTAGCGGGTGCCACGAGATCAGGCCCCCGCGCGGTGACCGAATATCGGTTCACCGAGTATTTCCTGCAGGAAGTTCTCCGAAAGCGACCGTACCTTAAACAGGAATGGTGCATCCAAATTCTCGAGAACCCTTTCCGCATAGAGCACCAGGAAGGGAATAGATACCGTTTCTGGGGCCTTGTTCCGGAAATGAATGGAAGGTACCTGAGGGTAATTACTCTCAATGATCGCGTCACTATTCACAACGCGTTCCCGGACCGTAGGTTTAAACCATGAGAGTGAACTACCATCCCGATACGGACTCGCTGTATATAGATCTTTCCGAAAAGGCGAGCTCTGAGAGTCGCGAGGTTTCGGAAGGGGTTGTACTCGACTACGACGCTTCAGGAAATCTCGTTGGCATAGACATAGACAATGCCAGCACAAAGGTCCAGCTAAAGCGACTCGTGCTCAGCAGATTACCGGCAGAAGTAGAGACCATCGCGGGCTAACGAGCGAAAGCCGCCAAAGCACTACTTTGCCGCTGATCCTTCTTACCGGCGCCACCGGTTATGTTGGCGGCCGTCTGCTCAAATCCCTGGAGCGGAGAGGAGACCGGGTTCGCTGCATTGCCCGCAATCCCGCCGCTCTCTCCGCCCGTGTAGAACCGGGCACCGAAGTCGTCGCCGGCGATGTTCTCGACAGAGCCAGTCTGGACGCGGCTCTTCAAGGAGTCGATCTGGCTTACTATCTCGTCCACTCCATGGGTTCGTCGGGCTCATTCGAAGAAGCTGACAGAACCGGTGCCATGAATTTCGCAGCCGCCGCTCGCGCGGCTGGCGTAAAGCGCCTTGTCTATCTCGGCGGGCTCGGCGGCGCCGAGGAGGATTTGTCTCCACATTTGCGCAGTCGCCAGGAGGTTGGGAAAATCCTGCGCGAGTCGGGTCTGCCGGTTCTGGAATTTCGTGCATCAGTCGTGATCGGGTCTGGAAGTCTTTCGTTCGAGATGATCCGCTCACTCGTTGACCGGCTTCCAGTGATGATCACGCCGCGATGGGTGAATGTCCCCGCGCAGCCGATCGCAATTGACGATCTCCTGGAATATCTCATTGCGGCAATAGATCTGGATCCGGCTGACTTTCGCGTGTACGAAATCGGCGGCGCCGATCAGGTTTCCTACGCGGACATAATGCTCATATACGCGCGGCACCGGG
>JACDDZ010000068.1 GCA_013816695.1 Gemmatimonadaceae bacterium | reverse complement strand
TGGAGACGCCCGTTCGCGCGAAGAAACCGGCGCTCGTTTCCACGATGGAGCGGTACTTCGCGGATTTCAAGGGCGCTGTCCGTCGCAACGACATGGAGGGAGCGCGTTCGGCTCGGAAATCGATCGAAGCGGGCATTCCCCAGATGGTGGAACTGGCGCGTCGTCAGTCCGGCGGATGGGGTTCCTTTTTCCAGTCACTCCTGATCATCCTGCGCGAAGGCTTCGAGGCAATTCTCGTGATTGGTGCCGTGGTTGCCTTCCTCATCAAGACGGGTCACCGCGAGCGCCTTCGCTCTATCTGGGTTGGTGCGATTCTCGGCATCGTCGCGAGCTTTGCAACCGCGTTCCTTCTCAAAGGCGTGTTTGCATACATGCCCGGCAGCCGGTCTATCGTCGAAGGCGTTACGATGCTGATAGCTGTGGCGGTGTTGTTTTCGGTCAGCTATTGGCTCATATCGAAAGTAGAAGCAGCGAAGTGGCAGCAGTTCATTCGCGAAAAAGTGAACCGCTCCCTGGAAGAGGGCGGGGGTAAGGCCCTCGCGCTTGTTTCATTCCTGGCGGTTTACCGCGAAGGCGCAGAAACGGCATTGTTCTATCAGGCGCTATTCAGCGAGGGCAACGTGGCGATTCCGCTTTCGCTCGGAATTCTTGCCGGCTTTGCGCTGCTTGCGGTGATCTTCACGCTTTTCTACAGGTTCGGAATTCGCATTCCGATGCGCCCCTTCTTTACTGCGACGAGCGTCCTGCTCTACTTCATGGCCTTCATCTTCATGGGGAAGGGCATCAGCGAGCTTCAGGAAGGCGATGTCGTTCCGATCACCATGATTCCTAATTTCCCACACATTCCGTCGCTGGGAATTTTCCCAAGCGTGGAAACCGTTGCTGCTCAGGCGCTGCTGATCATCCTGTTTGTCTTTGCCGTGGCAAAGACATGGTCAGGCAGTCGCATGGATCCCGGGAGCACCAGCTCGAACGTTGCGTCTTGAGTACATCCATATTGCCCCGCCAACGGCGAATCCAATCGCAATAAGCTGGGCGATTGTTATGGTCCCGCCGAGGAAGTGGTCGTCCTTGGCGCGGAAGAACTCAATGATGAAACGCTCTACTCCTGCCATCACGCAATAAAGTCCGAACAACCAGCCTTCTGCATGCTTGTGATCTCTGTACTTCCAGAGAATTAGAAACATGATGAAGCCGAGCGCGACTTCGTAAAGCTGCGTCGGATAAACGGCTAATACTTCCCGGGGTGCAGTGCCTGGCGGGACGGCAATGCCGAAAAGCTGCGTCATGTTTTCCGCAGTGGACGGCGGAGCGCCTTCAGGAAATTTCACGGCGAGCGCCGAGTTCCAGGGGCGTCCGTAATCATCTCCAACTCCCCAGCACCCGGTGCGTCCGACTGAGTACGCCGCAGCGAGCGCGATCGCGGAAACATCGCTTATGCGGGCAAAGCTCAGGCGCTTCTTCCACATGACAATCGCAGTCGCAATGATTCCGCCAATCAGCCCGCCCCAGAATACGAATCCGGCTCGGCTGGTTAGTGCGGACAGATCCTGGGTCAGGATCGCGTAGTAGAGTTTTGCGCCGAGCAGCCCGCCGATGACGGCCGCCAGGACCAGGTCGGCGATTGGAGCTGGATCGTAACCACGCCGTTCCATTTCACGCTGCGCGAGGATTTGCGAGACTACGAAGCAGAGCAGCATACCCAGTCCAAAACCCGTGAACTGCAGCGGGCCGAAGGAATAGGAGAGCGGGTGGTGTACCACTGACGCAAAAAGGTGTGTCATTGAGTAGTGATTAGGCGGCGATCAAGCCGGGAAGTGGCATCGATGCAAACGCGTTCAAATCTAGCTCACCAAGGTCGCCCTTTTCGAGCCTGAATATACCGGCGCGTGCGATCATTGCCGCGTTGTCGGTGGCGAGCCGCGGGGAGGGGGCATATACGCTGATGCCAAGCGGCTCCAGTTTTTCGCGTGCGGCAGCGACGAGCGTTCGATTGCACGCAACGCCGCCGCCAAGGATAACCCGTTCGCGCCCAAAGTGGTTCGCTGCCCGAAAAAGTTTTTCAGCGAGCGTCTCGATGATCGAATCCTGGAATGCGCGTGCTATGTGTGGCGCGTCGCCGGACAAATCGGTGGATGCCTTCACCGCGTTGAGCACGGCCGTTTTCAAGCCGCTGAATGAAAACGCGTAATGATCGGCATCTCCTGCCTCGGACGTACGGCGGAGCATTGGCCGCGAAAAGCGGAACCTCTTTGGGTCACCCAGTTTTGCGAGCTCCTCGACCGGCCGGCCACCCGGGTAGGGCAGCCCCAGCAGTTTCGCCACCTTGTCGAATGCTTCGCCCGCGGCATCGTCGCGCGTTGCTCCAAGGAGATTGTACGAACCCCAATCCGGTACATCGAGAAGGAGTGTGTGTCCGCCCGAGACAAGCAGGGCAGTGAATGGAGGGACTGCATCTTCATGTTCCAGGGCAGACGCGAATATGTGTCCTTCCATGTGGTGCACTGGCACCAGCGGCTTGCCCAGCCCGAACGCAAGCGCCTTTCCGTAGCACACGCCAACCAGCAGTGCTCCAATCAGTCCAGGTGCGTATGTGACAGCTACCGCATCCAGATCACCCAGGGTACAGGCCGCGTCGTCCAACGCCCGTTGCACAACGGGAACGATGCTCGTTACGTGCGCGCGGGAAGCGAGCTCTGGAACGATTCCACCAAAAATGCGATGCACGTCCTGCGAGAGGATAACGAGGGATTTCTGGGTAACACTGTTGCCACTGCCCTCCAGGACCGCAGCAGAAGTCTCATCGCACGAGCTTTCAATTCCGAGAATCAGCGCCATCAGTTTGCCGATTCTGCGAGGAGGTGCTCGATGAGGGCGCGGTTGCCTTTCGAATTCCAGTCGGCGGCGCCGATCAGCTTGCGACGGATGAGGCCGTCTTTCCCAATGATGAAAGTCTCGGGATATCCGGTCACCTGGTACTGCTTCCGGATTCCGGCCGCATCGGAGTCGTAGAGTATCTGGAATGTGAGGCCGTACTGCCTGACGAAATCCCCGATCTGCGTTTCAAACCCCGGCTCGTCGACGCTCACGGCTATCACTTTCAGGCCCTTTTGTCCAAGCGCTTTATGGAGTGCCTCGATGCTTGGCATCTCCACGCGACAGGGCTCGCACCAGGTCGCCCAGATGTTCAGGAGCACAACCTGCCCGCGATACTCGTCCAGCGATTTTGTGCGGGGGGGAGAATCAAGCGTGACTGCCTCGAAGTTTGGCGCCTTGGTACCTGGCTCGACCATGAACAGCTGGCCGCTCAGAAGTTTGGTGCCTGCGAACAGGAGTCCAATTACCAGGGCAACTGCGCCGCCGATGAGTGCGTACTGGTTTCGTGCGGTCATGCGTACGACGAGCAGCGGGTTTTCAGCTCACTTATTTCGGACTTTGGATCCGGCGCGGAAAAGATCGCATTGCCGGCCACGAACGTATCGGCGCCTGCCTTCCAGACTGCAGTGATCGAATCGCGATCGATTCCACCGTCGACTTCCAGGGCGGCCATCGAGCTGGATTCCTTCAGCAGCCTCCGCGCACTGCGGACCTTCTCGACAGAATGTTGAATGAATTTCTGTCCGCCGAATCCGGGATTCACTGTCATGATCAGCAGAAGATCCAGATCTGCTGTAACGTCCGCGGCAGCCGAAACAGGAGTCGCGGGATTGAGGGCGAGGCCGGCCTTGCACCCAAGCTCACGAATCCTGGCAAGCTGTCGCTGTACGTGCGCTTCTGCCTCGACGTGAAAGGTGAGCCCGTTCGCGCCCGCACCCGCAAAGCTCTCGAAGTACGAAGCCGGTTCCACGACCATGAGATGCACGTCGAGCGGAAGCGATGTTGCACCGCGCACCGTGCGAATGACCTTCTCACCGAAAGTGAGATTGGGTACAAACCGACCGTCCATCACGTCGATGTGAATCAGGTCAGCGCCGCCGGCTTCACACATGGCGACTTCTTCAGCGAGCTTTCCAAAATCGGCGCTCAGGATCGAGGGTGCGATTCTGGCTTTCATGGAACGTGAATTCTGCGCGTCACCGTGAGGCTATCCAACGGCTGCTGGCCTGGAAGCGGAGCCGGAGGAGGAAAGCGCGAGACAACAACGCCAACGCTCGCGCCATTTGAGACCGTCGAGCCGGCTGGCGGACTCTGACGCAGCACGGAATTCTCGATCTGGACTGAACTTGTGTCGCGGCCAATTGCACCAAGCCGCAGTCCAATCCGTTCGAGCGCCGACCGTGCATCAGGTACAGTACGTCCAACGAGATCGGGCACCTGCACTGTAGCGGACCCTGCACTGATGGTGAAATTGACTTCTGCGGGAAGATCGATCTGCGTGCCCGGTGGCGGTTCGACCTGGTAGACTGTTCCTCGCGGGTAATCGCTCGCGAGTTCGATCGTTCGCCCCATCTGGAAGCCGGCGTTCTCAACGGCGACGCGTGCCTGCTGCGGGGTCAGGCCAATGATCTGCGGAACGACTCCCTCTTTTCTGCCGAGACTGATGGCGAGTTGTATGTCCGTACCCTTTTTCTGCCGGCTTCCCCCGGGAGGATTCTGTTGCAGTACCGATCCCTTTGGCGCGGTCTTGCTTATCCGCTGTTCACCCTGCTGCGCGAAGAAGCCGGCTTTCTCGATCGTCCCGGCGGCATCCTCGTAAAGCTGCCCGACGACATTTGGAACGATTGCGTCATCGGGAATCACCTCGGTGCGAAATGCGAACAGGAAAATAAAAACGTACGCGAGTAGGAATCCTCCGACGCTGACGACGAGATAGGGGATTGCACGCCGGGACCAGACGCGCAGGTTCACCTATGCCTTCCTGCGCAGTCGAGCAGCGAATGCACCATCGACTCCGTGCACGTGCGGGAGGACGCGCAGCCTCCCAGCGTCCAGTACTGATGCCGGCACTGCGCTCTGTGGCGGCGGCTCCAGCGACCATTCCGGGTTGGCGTTCAGGAAGTTTTCAATCTGTGAGTCGTTCTCTTCAGGCTCGAGGGAACAGGTACTGTAAATCAGCAAACCGCCGGGACGAACAACCGTTGCCGCTGCCGCCAGAATTGCGCGCTGAAGTGCGCCCATTACCGCAAGGTCAGAAATGCGGAGGCGCCAGCGCGCGTCCGGGTGACGCCGGAAGGTTCCAGTGCCGGTGCAGGGAACATCGATGAGAACTGCATCGACCGGTTGGATGGCCGGCCGCCGGGCATCTGCTATCGCAAGTGAAACATTCCCTACATCGAGGCGGTCAATATTCGAACTGACGAGACTCATTCGCGAAAACGAACGGTCCGATGCAATGACTCGACTGGCAATGCGGGACAGCTCGAGCGCCTTACCTCCTGGTGCTGCGCACAGATCGGCGACGATAGCTCCGGCCGGGATTGCGGCGTACTGCGTGACCAGTGTCGCAGCCGGATCCTGCACGAAGAAAAGTCCCTGCTTGAACGAGCCAACCTCGGCAATGGATCCCGCACCGCGGAGAATCAGGCTGTCAGGTACGAGCGCCACGTCCTCGGTCTCGATGCCTGCTGCGTCGAGAGTGGCTTCGAGCTGCTCGCGCACAATTCCATACGGCCGCACAGTAAGCGGAGCTTCCGTGTTATTGCGCTCGAGAAGTGTTTGCGTGGCTTCAGCTCCCCAGCGCCCAACCCAGCGCGCGACCAGCCAGCGCGGGTGCGAATAACGAATCGAGAGCGCATCAACAGGATCACGCGCGCCGAGTGACTCAGGCGTCGTGTCGAGAATGCCCACAGATTCACGATCCAGTCTGCGCAGCACTGCATTCACCAGCTTGCTTGCGCCGATCCCGTGGCGGCGCTTGGCGAGCTCCACTGTCTGTGCAATCGCCGCGTAGGGTGGCACGCTGCGCATGAAGAGCAGCTGGTACATCCCGAGACGCAGGAGGTCGGTGACGTCGTCATCCAGCCGTGAGAGTCCACCGCGCACCCGGGTTTCGAGCAGTGCATCCAGCCAACCGCGCTGTCTCAATGTTCCGTAAAGCAGCTCTCGAACCCAGCGCTTGTCGCGGGCGTCGAGTTGGTCGGCGTGGCGATCCAGGGCTGCGTCGAGCAGCTCACCTGTTCGCAGGTCGGAAAAAACATTCGCGGCTGCGGACCGTGATGGCGTGATTGCAAGTGACGCTGTCGCTGCTGCCATCAGCTGAGCATCCCGCTTGAGGGCGAAGAAGGCATGGCAACTTCGCGCCGAGGCATTCTGCCTGCGAGATATGCAAGCCGTCCGGCATCAACGGCCTTTCGCATTGCGATTGCCATTGCAACGGGATCATCTGCTGCGGCGATGCCGGTGTTCATGAGGATTCCGTCAACACCCTGTTCCATCACAATGCACGCATCGGATGCGGTGCCAACTCCCGCATCCACAATAACCGGGACCCGCAGTCGCCGTTTGATAGTACGGATCGCATACGGGTTGAGCATGCCCAGCCCGCTCCCGATTGGAGATGCGAGCGGCATCACGGCAACTGCACCAGCTTCTTCGAGCCGCAGCGCCGTGATCAGGTCGTCGTTCGTGTAAGCCATGACCTTGAAGCCTTCAGCTGCGAGAACACGGGTGGCCTCGAGCAATCCTTCAGTATCGGGAAGGAGTGTCTCCTGGTCGCCGATCACTTCCAGCTTCACCCACTCATTGAATCCAGCAGCTCGCGCGAGCCGCGCATATCGAATCGCCTCTTCGGCGTTGTAGCAGCCCGCGGTGTTTGCCAGCAGGAAGTAGTGCTGTGGGTCGAGGTGAAAAAGCACACCCTCATCTCGCGTGCGATCAAGGTCGACCCGACGCACTGCAACGGTTACAACTTCGGCGCCCGATGCCTCGATCGACTGCACCATCTGCTCATTGCTCGAGTACTTGCCCGTTCCGACCATTAGTCGCGAGCGGAAGGTACGATCTGAAATAGTCAGCGGAGCCAGCTCGCGCGCTATTCCGCTCGAAGGCATGGTTGCCGTCACCTCAGCCACCCCCAACAAACTGGACTATCTCGAGGACATCACCCGCTTCCAGTGAAATCGAACCGTAGGAGTCGCGATCACGAAGAATTGTCCTGTTGCGTTCAACGACGACCATTCTCGGATCCAGGTCGAGCGACTCGAGAAGTCCTGAAAGCGTGCTTTCAGCCGGAATTTCCCGGCGCGTTCCGTTCACTGTCAGGGAGATCCCGCTGAGTGCGGGAGCGGTGGGCGTCATACTCCCAAATATAGTTGCTGAGCGGGGTCGCAGGACTGCTCCTGGCGCGGCCAACGAACACCGTTCCGGCGCTATGTCGAGTGGCATCCAGCACAGTCCGCATGGGCTCATCCTTCAGGACCGATTTTTCATCGTTCCAGCCTGCGCCCCGGATGGTCGCAACTCCGTAGGCGCCCGCGTTCAGAAGATCGGGCACATCTTCCGGTTTCACCCCTCCAATCGCGATGATGGGAATGGGCACTGCACTGGCCAGCAGCGATATGAACTCAACACGCTTGCCCGGCGTTCCTGGATGAGTCCCGGTTGGGAATACGTTTCCGGCGACACACCAACTCGCACCTGCATCGTAAGCAGCGATGGCTTCCTCAAGTGTGTGCACGCTCGCACCGATCGGAATGTCACCGGCAACTTTCCTTGCATCGGCGACCGACAATGATCGAGTCGTCAGTTGAACACCTTTCGCTCCCACTGCTCTGGCCACGTCAACCCGGTCATTCACGATTAGCCACGACCCGAAGTCATTCTGCAACTCGGCAAGTTCTTCAGCGAGACGGAAAAACACTTTACCGGGAAGCATCGGCGCTCGCAGGTGAATTGCGAGACGTGACTTGATCTCCGTCATCGCGCGCCCGGCTACTGTCACGAAATCCGGTCTGCACGCGGCGGCACCGTCGGATACCGCATGAACTACCGGAAGCAGGTTAATCGCCGAAGCGGTCACCTTCAGTTACTCCCCGCCCGCGCGACCATTCGCTTGCCCGCATGCGTTTCTTTCCCGAAGGCTGCACGTCGGTAACTGAAACTGCCCCGTCGCCGCAGGCAACGATGAGGCTGTCAGATGTAAGCAGTACTGTGCCCGGCGCAGCACTGGTGGAGTTTGCAACCG